>JBDTQC010000075.1:0-10478 GCA_039932405.1 Ideonella sp. | reverse complement strand
GCGCTGACGTCGGTGGAAAGTCAGATCTGCCGATTCGTCGAAGCCGATCGGGTGCCGACCAGCAAGCTGCAACCGGCCATTGTTGCGAATCGCCGCCAGCAGCGCCGGCACCTGCTCGACATCCACGGTGTCGGGCTCGTGACCGGACAGCCCCAGCAGCACCGCCTTGTCGCTGCCATGGCCCCGGCCGGTGGCGCCCAGGGATCCGAACAGTTCGGCCTTGATGCGGTGTGTCGCTTCGAGCAGCTCGTGATGTGCCAGGCGATGCACGAACAGGCGGGCCGCACGCATCGGCCCCACCGTGTGCGAACTGCTCGGTCCGATGCCGATCTTGAACAGGTCGAACACCGAGACGGCCATGGCTGTCAGCCCGCTTTTGCGGAAAAGTGGGACCGATCGGTTCGCGCGGTCACGGTTGCAGCCTGTGATGCTCAGTCGTCGCTGTCGGCTTCGCCAACCGGCAGACACGAACAGAACAGGTTGCGATCCCCGTAGACATTGTCGACGCGGCCGACCGGCGACCAGTATTTTGCCGCCCGCAAACTCGCCAGCGGGTAGGCCGCGACGTCGCGCGCATAGGAATGCGGCCAGTCGGCCTGAAGCAAGGTCTGCACAGTGTGCGGCGCCGCCTTCAGCGGGTTGTCGTCGCGCGGCCAGGCGCCGCTCTCGACCTGGCTGATTTCGGCGCGGATCGCGATCATCGCGTCGCAGAATCGGTCGAGCTCGGCGAGCGGCTCGCTTTCGGTCGGCTCGACCATCAAGGTGCCGGCCACCGGAAAACTCAGCGTCGGCGCGTGGAATCCGTAGTCGATCAGCCGCTTGGCGACGTCCTCGGCGGCGATGCCGCTGCTGTCCTTGAGCGGGCGCAGATCGAGAATGCACTCGTGCGCGACGCCACCACCCTGGATGCCGTCGATGTTGCCGCTGAAGTGGATGTCGTAGTGATCGGCCAGCCGCGCGGCAATGTAGTTGGCGCTGAGGATGGCCGTTTCGGTGGCCAGGCGCAACCCGTCGGCCCCCATCATGCGCATGTACATCCAGCTGATCGGCAGCACCGCCGCATTGCCCAATGGTGCGGCTGAAACCGCCCCGACCTTCGAGTCGGGACGCAACCCGGCGCTGTGGTGACCGGGCAGGAACGGCACCAGGTCCTCGACGACACAGACCGGACCGACCCCGGGGCCACCGCCGCCATGCGGGATGCAGAAGGTCTTGTGCAGGTTCAGGTGGCTGACATCGCCGCCGAATTCACCCGGCGCCGCGACGCCGACCAGCGCATTCATGTTCGCACCGTCGACATACACCCGCCCGCCATGGCCGTGCACCATTGCGCACAGTTCCTTGACCTGGCGATCGAATACGCCATAGGTCGACGGGTACGTGATCATCACCGCAGCCAGCTCACTCTGGTGCTTCTGGCACTTGGCTTGCAGATCGGCCAGATCGACATTGCCTTCGTCATCACATTTGACGACCACCACCCGCATCCCGGCCATCTGCGCACTGGCCGGGTTGGTGCCGTGTGCCGATTCGGGGATCAGGCAGACCGTGCGCGCGTCGTCGCCACGCGACTCGTGCCAGGCCTTGATCGCCAGCAGGCCGGCATATTCACCCTGCGAGCCGGCATTCGGCTGCAGGCTGATGCCGGCATAACCAGTGGCCTGGCACAACCAGTCGCGCAGTTGCTGGTCGAGCAGGGCGTAACCCTGCAATTGATCGGCCGGCGCGAACGGGTGGATCTGTGCAAACTCGGGCCAGGTGATCGGAATCATCTCGCTGGTCGCGTTCAGCTTCATCGTGCACGAGCCGAGCGGAATCATCGAACGGTCCAGCGCCAGATCCTTGTCCGACAGGCTGCGGATGTAGCGCAGCATCTCGGTTTCGCTGTGGTGCCGGTTGAAGACCGGATGGCTCAGGAACGCGCTCTTGCGCTGCAGCGCCGCTGGAATCAGCGTTGCCGTACCCGATTCGTGCGCGTTGAAATCGGGCGCCGGGCGCCCGTTGGTGAACAGGCTCCACAAGGCGCTCACGTCGGCCCGGGTGCTCGTTTCATCGAGCGTGATGGCGACCGAATCGGCGCTCGCGGCGCGCAGATTCATGCCCAGTTCGCGCGCAGCGGCCAGCACTGCATCGCGTCGGTCGCCGACGTCGATCTGTACGGTGTCGAAGATGCGGTCGTGCAGCAATTTGCAGCCGAGCTGCTGCAGCCCTTGCGCCAGAATGGCCGTATAAGTGGCCACGCGCAACGCAATCCGCTTCAGCCCGGTCGGGCCATGGTAGACCGCATACATGCTGGCCACCACCGCTGGCAAAACCTGTGCGGTGCAGATGTTCGAGGTTGCCTTCTCGCGCCGGATGTGCTGCTCGCGGGTCTGCAGTGCCAGCCGGTATGCCGGGTTGCCGTGCACGTCGATGCTGATGCCGACCAGGCGTCCTGGCATCGAGCGCTTGAAATCATCGCGCGTGGCGAGGTAGGCCGCATGCGGGCCGCCGTTGCCCATCGGCATGCCGAAACGCTGGCTGTTGCCGACCACGATGTCGGCGCCCAGTTCGCCGGGCGCAACCAGCAAGGTCAGCGCCAGCAGATCGGCTGCGACGATCGCCAGTGCGCCGTGGGCGTGCACCGCATCGATGATCGGGCGCAGGTCGCGCAACTGTCCGTTCAGACCCGGGTATTGCAGCAGCACCGCGAAGGCCGGGTCTCTCGCGACACTCGCCGCGATCTCGTCGGCGTGATGACAAACGACCTCGATGCCGATCGGGCGGGCGCGGGTCTGTAGTACTTCCAGCGTCTGCGGCAACACATCGTGGGCAACCACGATCCGGGTTGCCTTGCTCTTGCCGACCCGCAAGGCGAGCGTCATGGCCTCGGCGGCCGCCGTTGCTTCGTCGAGCATCGAGGCATTGGCAATCGCCATACCGGTCAGGTCGGTCACCATGGTCTGGAAGTTGACCAGTGCCTCCATCCGGCCCTGCGAAATCTCGGCCTGGTAAGGCGTATAGGCGGTATACCAGGCCGGGTTCTCGAGCACATTGCGCAGGATCACGCCAGGTGTGTGGGTGCCGTGGTAACCCTGGCCGATGAAGCTTTTCAGCATCTGATTGCGGCCGGCGATGGCGCGCAACTCGGCCAGCGCCTGCGCTTCGCTCAACGCGGCGGGCAGCACCATCGGCTGGCCGCGAACAATCGATCGCGGCACGATTGCATCGATCAGTGCACTGCGGCTGAAACCGGGCTTGTCGGGTGCGATCGCCGCCAGCATCGGGGCTTCGTCTTGCGCAGCGATCCCAATGTGGCGGGCCACGAATTCATCGGCGGCTTCGAGTTCGGCGAGCGGCGGGTGGGCAGACTTCAACATGGTGACTCGGGTGGGTTTGGGTGCCGGCCAGCGGGCCGACAGGGGCGATCAGAGGCTCTTGACGAGCGCGTCGTAGGCTGGCGTGTCCATCAATTGCTCGAATTCGGTCATGTCATTGAGGTGCACCTTGAAAAACCAGCCGTTGCCCAGCGGATCGCTGTTGGCCAACGACGGGTCGGCGCGCAAGGCCTCATTGACCTCGACGATCTCGCCACTGACCGGCATGTAGAGGTCGGCGGCCGCCTTCACCGATTCGACCACGCCGGCAACATCGCCCTTCGCAAACGTGGTGCCCACCGCAGGCAGTTCGACGAATACCACATCGCCGAGCGCGTCCTGCGCATGCAAGGTGATGCCGACGGTCGCGGCTTCATGGTCCTCGATGTTGATCCATTCATGGTCGGTCGTGTACATCGTGGTCATCGCAGTCTCCTGGTCGGTGAAAATGGGTGAAGGTTAGCAGCGGGCGGGTAGCGACGGGCGTCGATTCTGGCCGGGGTAAGGTACTCAGCCGCGAAAATAGCGGTGCGGGGCAAATGGCATCGGGGTCACGCGCATCGGCAGCGACTTGCCTCTGACCACGGCGTAGACGTCGTGATGCGGCTGGCTGTGATCGGTCGGCAGGTACGACATTGCAATCGGTTGATCGACCGTCGGTGCCAGGGTTCCACTGGTGACGACGCCCAACTTGTGGCCGTGGGCATCGACGATGTGGCTGCCTTCTCGCACCGGCACGCGCTCGAGCCCGACCAGGCCGACTCGCTTGTTGCTCGGACCGGTTGAAAATTGACCTTCGATCACCGCAGCGCCTGGATAACCCCCGGCGCGTTCACCGCCGGCGCGTCTGATTTTCTGGATCGCCCAGGTCAGGCCGGCCTCGACCGGCGTCGTCGATTCATTGATGTCGTGGCCGTACAGGCACAGGCCCGCCTCGAGGCGCAAAGTATCGCGTGCGCCGAGCCCGGCTGGCCGCACCTCGGGTTGGGACAGCAATTGCCTGGCCAGTCCGGCCGCGATGTCGGCGGGAGCGGAGATCTCGAAGCCGTCTTCGCCGGTGTAGCCGGAGCGGGTGACGAAACAGTCGGCATCGAGCAACTTGAAGACAGCGCCGGACATGAATGTCAGTGCGCTGACCGCAGGATTCAAGCGCGCCAACGCATCGACAGCCTTCGGGCCCTGCAGCGCCAGCAGCGCGCGGTCATCGAGCGGGTGAATGTTGCAGCGTTGGCCAATGTTGGTCCGCAGATGCAGCGTATCGGCCGCCTTGCAGGCCGCGTTGACGATCAGGAACAGATCGCCGAAAGCGCTGCCGGCTTCCGGTCGGCACACCATCAGGTCATCGAGGATGCCGCCATTCGGGTTGGTGAACAAGGCGTAGCGCTGCTTGCCGGTAGCCAGGCCGACGATGTCCATCGGCACCAGAGTTTCCAGTGCGGCAGCGCTGGCCGGGCCGACCAGCCGCATCTGGCCCATGTGCGAGACATCGAACAAGGCTGCAGCGCTGCGGCACCAGCGATGCTCGGCCATCAGGCCTTCGCGATACTGGACCGGCATCTCGTAGCCGGCGAACGGAACCATCCGGGCACCGAGCTCGAGGTGCAATTCGTGCAAGGGCGTGCGAAGCAGGGCGGCTGGCTGGCTGGTGGTCAATACGGTCTCCGAAGGCGAACGATCCGGCATCTGGCGAATGCCAGATCCTCAAACCATGCCCCCTCTGTCCGCTTTACCTGAGAGATTGATGGCAGCGCACACGCCACCACTTGCCCCTTCGGTGGATCTGCTCGAGGCAGACCTCTCTCCAGCGAGGAACGCCTGCCGGTCGTCGACCTGCGGGCGCTTGCCAGTCCTTTTGCCTGAGCGTTCGAAGTGGTCGTGGCGACCCACCTCTGCGCCTTCGGCGGCTTGCCTGCGCCTGGCGGAAATGATCCGCCTGGTGGGTAAACTCTCTCCTGGCAGCAGGCAGTATAGCTGCCGTCGATTGGCCGGCGGTTCGATTGCAAGCGCTTGATACGGCGCAAATTCCGTCAAGTCGAACCTGTTACTGTGGGCCCTCGATCCGCAGCCCGGAGACGCTTCGATGAGCAACATCTACGATCAGGACCTCGACCAGAACGCCGCCAATTACGTCGCGCTGTCGCCGGTCAGCTTTGTCGAACGCAGTGCCGAGGTGTTCGGCGACCTGCCAGCCGTGATCCATGGCCGGCGGCGCTACAGCTGGGCGCAGACGCGCGAACGTTCGGCCCGTCTGGCGAGTGCGTTGCAGGCCCTGGGCATTGGCCGTGGCAGCACGGTCAGCGTGATGTTGCCCAACACGCCGGAAATGGTCGAGGCACATTACGCCGTGCCGGCCCTCAATGCGGTGCTCAACACCTTGAACACCCGCCTCGATGCGCAGCTGCTGGCCTGGCAGATGAATCACTGCGAAGCCGCGGTGGTGATCACCGATTGCGAATTCGCACCGACCATGCACCGCGCGCTGGCAATCCTGAAAGGCGAGTTCGGCCGCAGCCCGATCGTGATCGATGTCTGCGACAGCGAATTCGATGGCCCGGCCGAACGTGTCGGTGAGCATGAATACGAAGCCTTGCTGGCTGCGCACGAACCACTGCAGACGTTGGCCGGGCCAATCGACGAGTGGGACGCGATTTCGGTCAGCTATACCAGCGGCACCACCGGCGACCCAAAAGGCGTCGTCACCCATCACCGTGGCGCCTACCTGAATTCGGTCAGCAATGCGGCCACCTGGACGATGCCGCATTTCCCGATATACCTGTGGACCTTGCCGATGTTTCACTGCAACGGCTGGTGCTTCCCGTGGACGGTGGCGATGCTGGGTGGCACGCATGTGTGTCTGCGCCGGGTCGAGGCCAAACTGATCCTCGATGCGATCCGCGAGCACCGCGTCGACCACTACTGCGCAGCACCGATCGTCCACAACCTGTTGATCGCGGCTCCGCCGGAACAGCGTGAGGGCATTTCTCAATCGGTGCGTGCGATGGTTGCCGGCGCTGCGCCACCCGCGTCGATGATCGAGGGCATGGCCCGCATCGGCTTCGACATCACGCATGTCTATGGCCTGACCGAGGTTTACGGACCGGCGGCGGTTGCGGTCAAGCGCGCCAGCTGGTCGGATGAAACCCTGTCCGAACAGACCCGATTGAATGGCCGGCAGGGTGTGCGATATGCACTGCAGGAAGGCATGACGGTGATGGATCCGCAGACCATGACACCGACTCCGGCAGACGGCCAGACCATGGGCGAGATCATGTTCCGCGGCAACATCGTGATGAAGGGCTATCTGAAGAATCCGGCGTCGACCGCCCAGGCTTTCGCGGGCGATTGGTTTCACACCGGCGATCTGGCCGTGATGGAGGCCGACCGCTACGTGAAGATCAAGGATCGCAGCAAGGACATCATCATCAGCGGTGGTGAGAACATCAGCTCGATCGAGGTCGAGGATGCCCTGTACCGGCACCCCGCCGTGATGTCGTGTGCGGTGGTCGCGCGGCCCGACGACAAGTGGGGCGAGGCACCGGTTGCCTTTGTCGAGTTGCGAGCCGGGACGCAAGTCGATGCCGCAGAATTGATCGCCCATTGCAAGGCTTTGCTGGCCGGCTACAAGGTGCCGCGCGATGTGCGCTTCGAACCGATACCCAAGACTTCCACGGGCAAGGTCCAGAAATTTGCACTGCGCGAGCGCGCGAAGCTCGACCACTCGAACTGACCGACTGCGCGCCAACTTCCAGATGATGACCCAGGAGGCCCGATGACCACCAACAATACGCTGGTCTTGCGCGAGCAGGACGCACAAGGCGTCGTGACGCTGACCCTGAACCGTCCCGACGCCTTCAATGCGCTCAGCGAAGCCATGCTCGCTGCGTTGCGGGCGCAGTTCGCGTCGATCGCCGACGACGAGTCGGTTCGGGTCGTGATCCTTGCCGCCAATGGCCGCGCGTTCTGCGCCGGCCATGATCTGAAGGAAATGCGCGCAGAGCCGTCGATGAACTACTACCGGCGGCTGTTTGCCGATTGTGCGCAGACGATGCTGGCAATCCAGCGCCTGCCGGTACCGGTGATCGCCAAGGTGCAGGGCGTTGCGACGGCTGCCGGTTGCCAATTGGTTGCGACCTGTGATCTGGCGGTGGCCGCGAGCCACGCCCGGTTCGCTGTCAGCGGCGTCAATCTCGGATTGTTCTGCTCGACACCCAGCGTTGCGCTGAGCCGCAACCTCGGACGCAAGGCCGCATTCGAGATGCTGGTGACCGGCGATTTCATCGACGCCGAGCAAGCGCGCGTCAAGGGCCTGATCAACCGGGTGGTCGATGCCGCTGACCTCGACAGCGCGACGGCCGCGCTGGCCGCCAGCATCTGCGCCAAGCCGCGGGCGGCGGTGGCGATTGGCAAGGCCTTGTTCTATCGACAGCTCGAGGAGGGCATTGCGGCCGCCTACGAAGACGCCGGTACTGCGATGGCCTGCAACATGATGGACGAGTCGGCACTCGAAGGTGTGCAAGCCTTCATCGAAAAGCGCAAGCCGCTGTGGGCTCGCTGAGCGACCCTGACTGACATCGAACCGCCGCGCTGTCAGGCCTCGACTTGCGGTGGCGCGACGTCGAGTCCGCGGACCTGATGGCGTTCAATCAGCTCGGCAATCAAGCCTGATGCCTTCGCCTCTTCGACGAAACCACGCAGGAAGCGCGCGGCTTCAGCATTTTCAGCATGGGTGCCGACGGCCTGTTGAACCACCATGAATTCGCCTTGCAGGATGCGCGCACCCGGCAGCCGTTGAACGTCGGTCAGCAAACGGGGTGTCAGGCAGGCCAGGGCATCGAGCCGCTGCTCGACGAACAGGTCGAATGCCGCATCGATGCTGTCTGCGATGACAAGCTCGGCGTGTTGGACATGGCGCACCAGCCACAGGTGGTAAGCGCTGCGCGCGTAGGCGGCGATCCGCACACCCGGGCGGTCGACCTGCGACACATGCTGCAGCTCCGAGCTCGCGGGCACCAGGTAGGTCGCAGCGATCTGCGCGTAAGCGGCCGAGAAGCTGATCCGGTGGGCTCTTGCCGGATCGGCGCCGATCAGCCCGATATCCCAGGCGTCATGTCCGGCGGCGTCGGCCAGCGCGCCGGGCGATGCGAATGGCACCAGCGTCAGGCCGACACCAAGCCGGTCGGCGATGGCCCTCGCCAGGTCGGGCGCAACGCCGGTCGGTGCACCCGCCTCGTCTCGTCCGGTCACCAGCAGGAAGTTGCTGAGGTTGATACCGGCGCGCAAGCTGCCGGATGGCGCCAGTTGCCTGATGACGTGGGCGGTCGGCTGAATCGGCGGCGCGACCATCAGACAACCATCGGCGTGGCGGCGCCGTCCATCGCGATGATGGCGCCGGTGATGTAGCTGGCGCGCTCGGAGGCGAGGAAGACAACCACATCGGCGATCTCGCGCGGCTCGGCGACGCGGCGCAGCGGCAGGCGGCGCTGGTGCCCGGCCATCACCTCGTCGACGCTGATCTGTTGCAGCCGCGCCTCGGAGGCGATCCCTTGGCCGAGTCGGTCGGTCAGAGTCAGCCCGGGGTTGACGGCATTGACGCGCACCCCGCGCGGCCCGTAAGCCGCTGCCAGGCCGGCGCTCGCAAGCATCAGCGCGGCGTTGGCAGAACCGCCAGGCAGATGGGTTGGTGACGCCACCTTGCCACCGGCGCCGATCACGTTGACGATGGCGCCGCGCCCGGCAGCGCCCATGCGCTTGATCACTGGGTCGATCACGTGGATGTAGGTGAAGAATTTGGCCTGCATCGCCGCGTGCCATGCGCCCGGGGCCAGTTCGTCGAACGGCGTGCGGGTCGCCGCGCCTGCGCAATTCACCAGCACATCGACAGTTCCCCGATCACGGTAGACCGCATCGACCATCGCGTCGGCAGCTTGTGCATCGGTCAGGTCGGCACTGACGACCTGGCATTCGAAGCCCTGCGTGGCCAGCTTGGCCGCAGCCTCCTCGAGACCGGCTGGCGCCCGCGCAACCAGCGTGACGCGTGCGCCTTCCTGGCAGAAGGCGAGCGCGCAGGCAAAACCGATGCCCTTGCTGCCGCCGGTAATCAGCACATGCCGTCCGTTCAGCATCAGATCCATGTTCGCTCCAGGTATTGAGGGCTCGTCACTCGGCAATCTTTGCTGATGGTCCGGGCAGGTTGATTGCGTGACGGGTCGGACGTGTCATCGGTTTGACAGCTGCCAGATCCACGGGCGCGCCTGGCGGTCGCGCGCCTGCCACGCGCCGATCTTCGCCCGATGGGTCAGGGTCGAACCGATCTCGTCGAGGCCCTGCATCAGCGCGTCGCGGCGTCGCGCGTCGATCTCGAAGCTCAGGTCTTCTCCAGCCGGCCACTGGATGGTCTGGCTTGCCAGGTCGACGGTGAGGGTCATCGACTCGCCGCGCTGGTGCCCGGCTTCCAGTTTGTCCAGCAGGTGTTTGGCGATGCTGGCTTCGAGCTGAACCGGCAACAAGCCGTTCTGGAAGCAGTTGGAGCGGAAGATGTCACCGAAGGATGGTGCGATCACGCAGGCGATGCCCATGCCCTGCAATGCCCACACCGCGTGCTCGCGCGATGAGCCGCAACCGAAATTCGGCCCGGCCACCAGGATCGGTGCGCCACGCCAGCCGGGCTGGTTCAGCACGAAGGCGGGGTTCTCGGAGCCGTCTGCGTTGAAGCGCAGCGGCGCGAAACCCCAGGCGCCGAGCTGGTCGTGCGGGCAGCGCGCCAGTTGCTCGATGCGGATGATCACGTCGGTGTCGACATTGGCCAGCGGCAGCGGTGCCGCGATGCCGCTGATGCGGGTTACCGGCTTCATTAAGCGCTCCTTGCGGACGGTGCTTCGCCCGGGCGGTCGACGATGCGGTCGACGATGTAGCCGGCGATCGCGCACGCCGCGGCCACCGACGGGTTGGCCAGGTGGGTTCGCGCACCCGGCCCCTGGCGGCCGACGAAGTTGCGGTTGGAGGTCGACACGCAGCGTTCGCCGTTTGCCACCTGCTCGCCATTGGCACCGACACACAACGAGCAACCGGGGCTGCGCCATTCGAAGCCGGCAGCGATGTACAGCTTGTCGAGGCCTTCGGCTT
>JBDTQC010000074.1:0-10658 GCA_039932405.1 Ideonella sp. | reverse complement strand
GAAGTCATCGAAGCCCTTGGCGCGTACCCACTGCGCAAACGGACGGACGCTCAGAAAGCGACGAGAGCGCGGCCAGCTGTCTTGCCTTCCAGCTGAACCGCGGCATGTGCCATCAGCGCCGCCAGTTCAATGGTCTGCACATGCGGCTCGAGCGCCGAGAAGTCCGGCCGCCAATCGGTGGCCAGGCGTTGCCAGATCCGCTGGCGTACCGGCCACGGCGCATTGGCCATGATGCCGAACATGCCGATGGCTCGCATCACGAACGGCAGCACATTGCCCTGGAAGCTGTTGCCGGCGGCATTGCCGACGACGGCAAGCTGCCCCCCTTCGGACAGGCTGCGCAGCAGCCAGCCCAACATGTCGCCACCGACGTTGTCGATGGCCGCACCGAAACGGGCTTTTTCCAGCGGCCGCGTGGATGCTGCGGCGCCCTGTGCATCGATGACCTCGTGTGCGCCAAGTGCGGTGAGCAGCGGCGCATGGTCCATCTTGCGGGTCACAGCGGCCACGCGCCAGCCGGCCTGCGACAGGATCTGGATCGCCAGCATGCCGACCGCACCGGTGGCGCCACTGACGGCAACCGGTCCGCGGTCGGGCGAGACGCCCAGCGTGATGAACCGGTCAAGCGCCAAGGCAGCGGTAAAACCCGGGACGCCGATGATCGCAGCCTCGCGCGCGCTGAGTCCGTCAGGCACCGCCATCAGGTGGGCTGCCGGTATCCGGGCGAACTCGGCGAAACCGCCGTCGAAGGCGATGCCGGTTCGAAAGCCGTGCGCCATGACCACTTGTCCGGGCGCAAATGCCGGCACCTGGCTGCTGACGACTTCGCCGACCAGTTCGATGCCGGCAACACGTGGGAACTGCTCGATGATGCGGGCCCGCCCGAGTATCGACAGGCTGTCCTTGTAGTTGATGCCAGCGTAGTGGTTGCGTACAACCACCTCGCCGTCGGACAGCTCGGCGATTGACGATCTCTGCAAACCGCTTTCAATGGACTCACCCTTCTGATGGGTTCGCAGACAAAGGAAGTCGTCGGGCGTGGAGGCGTTGCTCATGGGTGGTCGGTTCATGCAGGAATGGCTTGGCAATCACACCATGCCAAGCGGTGCTTCTGCAAGACCCTGGTTCGCCTGTCGAAACGGTGGCTGGACTTTTGCATGTGCCCTGATCAAGATGCTTGCTCATTCTGAAGGAAGGTCCGTATGTCGGAACGCCTGTTCTCCGAACACCTTTTGCAAAGCCTGCCGTCCGACGAGCAAGATGTGGTGCGCCATGTGCGCCGACTCTGCATCGAGTCGATCGGCCCGAACGCCGCCGCCGTGGCGCGTGAGGATCGGTTCGCGTGGGACACTTTCCGCCTGCTGGCGCGTGAAGGTGTCGTGGCCACTGCGTTCCCGAAGGCATTTGGCGGCACCGATGCCCGCCAGGTGGTGCGTATCCGCATCATCGAGGAGCTGGGGCGCGTCTGCAGCACCGCTGCATCGATGATCACCGGTACCGACCTGTCCGCGCGTGCGATCGTCGCTGGTGCGTCGCCTGAGTTGCAGCGGGCGCTGTTGCCGGGCTTGTGTCGCGGCGAAATCCAGACCGCCTTCGGGCTCACCGAAGCGCAGGCGGGATCCGACGTGCGCGGCCTGGCCAGCGTCGCACGGCGCGACGGCGAAGGCGATTCCGTTGGCTACAGGCTCGATGGCAGCAAGAAGTTCATCACGCGCGCCAGCACGGCCGACTGGTTGATGGTGGTGGCGCGGCTGCAGGACACGAAGGGTTTTGTCGGTCTGCTGGTGCCGCGCGATGCCCCGGGCCTGACCATTGGTCCCGATGTCGGCAAGCTGGGCTGGTTTGGCGTGCCGATCGCCTCGCTCACGTTCGACAACGTCTGGGTGCCGGTCAGCCATCGGCTGGGTGAAGAAGGCGACGGCTTTTCGCTCGCGCAAGACGCCCTGTTGCGCGCCCGCATCGGCCATGCCGCAATGGCGCTGGGTCGTGCGATCGGTGCGGTCGAGATTGCCGCCAGCTATGCCGGCGACCGGCAGGTATTCGGCAAGGATCTGGGCGCACACCAGGGCGTGCAATGGATGCTGGCCGAAATGGCCACGCGGATCGAGGCCTCGCGCGCCCTGCTCCACATGGCGGCACAGAAGTACGACCAAGGCGCCCCCGACTGCGCCACCTTCGCTTCGATGGCGAAACTGCATGCCACCGACCTGTGCATGCAGGTGGTCACCGATTCGCTGCAGCTCACCGGCGGACGTGGCTACCTGCAGGACTTCCCGCTCGAGCGCTTCTTCCGCGATGCCAAGCTGAACCAGATCGGCGAGGGTGCCAGCGAGGTGCACAAGACCGTGATCGGGCGCGACCTGGTACGCCGCGCCGCCGGCGCCGAGCGCAACCCCTGCCTGCGTGACGGACCACTGACCGACTATTGATCGAGCGCTTTATCAATTGCTCTATCGATCGAGCCGATGCCGCTGGGGGTCGGCGGTGCGCCCGCCCGCAGCGTCAGACCACTCCCTGAGCCTGCAGGGCGGACAGGGTGTCTGCATCGATGCCGAAACGGGCATAGACCTCGGCATTGTGTTCGCCCACGTCCGGGCCGGTGCGCGGTACCGGCATCTCGCGGCCGACCACCCGCGGCACGATGCAGGGCGCGGGCAGCGAGCCGTACAGCGGGTCAGCAAGCCGCACGATGGCCTGGCGAGCGGTGAACTGCGCGTCCTGCTCGATGTCCTCGATCGTGTAGACCTTGCTGAACGGTACGCCCGCGGATTCGAGCGCCGCGGCGATGACGACATACGGTCGCACCACGAACCAGCCGGCCAGTACGGCGTCGAGTTCGTGCAAGTGGCGCACACGCGCCGGATTGGTGGCGAACCGCGGATCCTCGATCCACTGCGGATGACCGATCGCTTGCGCGAGCCGGGCAAAGATCGGGTTGCTCGACGCGACCAATGAGAAGAACACCCGTTCCTGGCTCATGTACATGTTCGACGGCGCGGTGTAGCTGGCGCAGTTGCCCTCGGGCTGGCGCACCATGCCCAGCAGTTCATGCTCGACCGGCAGCGGGTCGAGCAAGCGAAACAGCGCCTCGGTGGCCGAAAGGTCGACCACGCAGCCCTTGGCTTGCGGATCGCCGCGCATGCGCGTCATTTCGCTGGCAATCGAGAAGGCGGCGAACAGGCCGGCCACTGCGTCGCCGATCGGAAAATTGCTGTGTAGCGGCGAGCCACCACGTTCGCCAGTCAGGCTGGTGAAACCGCTCATGGCCTCGAACACGCGCGCAAAACCTGGCCGGGCCGCATACGGACCGGTCTGGCCAAAACCGGTCAGACGCAAGATGACCAATCGCGGATTGGCAGCCAGCAAGGTCTGCGCATCGAGCCCCCAGCGCTCCATCGTGCCGGTGCGGAAGTTCTCCACCAGCACATCGAACTGCGTCAGCATGCGCAGCAGCAACTGCTTGCCTTGCGGCTTGCGCACGTCCAGCGAGATGCCCTTCTTGCCGCGGTTGGCGACTTTCCACCACAGTGCAACACCATCCTTGACCGGCTGCAGTCCGCGCAGCGGATCGCTGCCGTCGGGCAACTCGAGCTTGACGACTTCCGCGCCATGGTCGGCGCACAGCGTGGCGCCGAAAGGGGCTGCCAGCACCGTCGCCATGTCGAGGATGCGCACGCCTGCCAGCGCACCAGGGTTCGGGGTCGGATTCACGTGGTCGGCTCCATTGCAATCACGGCAACGACGCGTGTGCGCACGCCGACCGCCTCAATTCGAAAAGCGCCAAAAGGACGCCCTTCCGCATTGTTGCCATCGCGTTCGACTGAGCACAATCGGTGTTTTGCACAGCGAAACACTTGGCCCAAAACCATTGACGCTCCGGCAATCGACGCCGATCATGAACACAGGCACTCAGCACCCACCCATCGCCTGCATCCCGCACCATGCCCTCGATCCCGCTGCCCGGACTGGTCAACGCACATGACCTGAGCACCGACCGTCAGTTCTCGATGAACCTGGCGCGTGGCATGGAGGTGCTCAGGGCGTTCACGCTGGCCGATCCGATCCTGGGCAACCGCGAGATTTCCGATCGCACTGGCTTGCCGAAACCGACCATCTCACGCCTGACCTATACCTTGACGCTACTCGGCTACCTCAGCCGCGTCGAGGGCTCGCAGAAGTACCGACTGGGTTCGGGCGTGTTGTCGCTCGGCTATCCGCTGCTGGTCAATATCCGCGTGCGCCAGATTGCGCGCCCGTTCATGGAGCAGGTCGCCAAGGAGACCGGCTGCACCGTCAACCTGGGGATGCGCGATCGCACCAACGTGGTTTACGTCGACACCTGCCGCGTCGACAAGGGAAACACCTACCAGCCCGATATCGGCAGCTCCCTGCCACTGTTGTCGACCTCGATCGGCCGTGCACTGGTACTGGGTGCATCGACTGGCGAACGCGAAGCGATCCTGAACCGCATCAAGCTGGAGGATCCGCAGCGCTACGCCATCGACTTGGTGGCGTGGCGCCGCGATCTGAAGGCCTTCGCAGAACGCGGCTACTGCCATTCACGCGGCGAGTGGCGCAAGGAAGTGCATGCGGTTGGCGTGCCGATCCGGGTGCCGAGGCGTGAAGAATCGGTCGCGATCAACTGTACGTTGTCGGCTTACCGACTCAAGCCCGACACGCTCGAGCGCAAGGTCGCGCCGCTCATGCTCGATGCGGTCCGCCAGATCGAAGTCGCCTGCGGCATGACCTGAAACAAGTCGATCCCACCTACCATGACCTTGCCAACCGAATCCTTCACCACGCTGTTGCAACAGGTGCGCCAGTTCATTTCAGATGAATGCATCCCGCTGGAGCAGCAAGTCGACCGCGACGACCTGATTGCCGAACCGGTGGTGGAGCGGATGCGCGCGCTCGGTCTGTTTGGCCACAGCATTCCGCAGGCCTACGGCGGCACAGGCCTGAATACCGAGCAACTGGCGCGCGTCAACATCGAGGTGTCGCAGGCCGCCACGACATTCCGGGCCCGCTTCGGTGGCAATACCGGCATCGCGTCCGAATCGCTGGTCGTCGACGGATCGCCCGAGCAGAAGCAACATTGGTTGCCGCTGCTGGCCAGCGGCGCAGTGACCGGTTGTTTCGCGCTGACCGAAGCCAGTGCCGGCTCCGACGCCACAGCGATGCTGACCGTGGCCGAGCGCGATGGCAGCGACTATGTGATCAGCGGCACCAAGTGCTACATCACGAACGCGCCTATCGCCGACCTGTTCACCGTATTTGCCCGCACCGAACCCGACACGAAAGGTGCGAAAGGCATTTCGGCGTTTCTGATCGAGCGCGGCACACCCGGCCTGCACACACCTGCACCCTATCGAAAGATGGGCCAACACGGCTCGCCGGTGGGAGAGGTGGTGCTGGACCGGTGCCGTGTGCCGGCCAGCGCCATCGTCGGGCATGCGCCGGGCCAGGGGTTTCGCACCGCGATGAAGGCACTCAACAAGCAACGCATCAATCTGGCGGCGCTGTGCATCGGCCCGGCGATCCGGCTGGTCGACGAGATGGTGCGCTTTGCGTCTACGCGCGAGCAGTTCGGTCAGCCGATCAGCGAGTTCCAGCTCGTGCAGCAGATGATTGCCGAGAGCAACACCGAAGTGCATGCGGCGCGCGCACTGGTGCTCGAGACAGCGCGCACGCGCGACGCCGGTGGCGACGTGACCATGGAGGCGTCGATGTGCAAGTTGTTCGCCTCCGAGATGTGCGGCCGGGTGGCGGACCGGGCGGTGCAGGTGTTCGGTGGCAGCGGCTACATCGCCGACAACGTGGCCGAACGGTTCTACCGCGACGTGCGCCTGTTCCGGCTCTACGAAGGCACCAGCCAGATCCACCTGATCAACATTGCGCGGCGGACCGTGGCGCGTGCGCAGGCCGTGGCACAGCCCGAAACCCAGTTTTTTGTCAATACATAAACGGAGACCTTGATGAAATTGAATGTCCGAACCCTGTCGATCGCTGCCGTCGCATGCGCCGCAGCACTCAGCATGCCGATCGCCCATGCCCAGGCCGACGCTTATCCAAATCGTCCGATTCGCATCATCGTGCCGTTCACGGCAGGCGGCATCGTCGATTCGATTGCGCGGGTGGTCGGCGACAAGTTGTCGGCCAAGTATGGACAACCGGTGATCGTCGAGAACAAGGTGGGTGCCGGCGGCTCCCTCGGTACCGAATACGCCTCCAAGGCCGCGCCCGACGGCTATACCTTGTTGTGCGTTTCGCCCGGACACACGGTGGTACCCAGCCTGCTGAAGAATGTCAGCTGGAGCCCGGTCAAGGATTTTCGCGGCGTCGAGGGCTTCGGCGTGATCTCGAATGTGATCGTGGTGCCGCCCGACCTGCCCGTCAAGACGATGTCAGAACTGGTTGCGCTGGCCAGGCACAGCCCGACGCCATTGACCTATGGCACCGCCGGCAATGGCACCTCGAACCACTTGTCTGGCGAGTTACTGGCGCAGATGGCCGACATCAAGCTGACCCAAGTCGCCTACAAGGGGCAGCCCGACGCGATGAGTGATCTGTTGGCGGGTCGCATCTCGATGATGCCGCTGACCGCCGCACTGGCTGCTCCACACATCAAGACCGGCAAGCTGCGCGCGCTGGCCGTGACCACCGCCAAGCGTTCACCGGCCCTGCCAAACGTGCCCACCGTCGCCGAAGCCGCCAATTTGCCGGGCTACGAGGTCGGAACCTGGTTCGGCCTGGTGACCCAGTCAAAGGTACCTGACGCCATCGTGCAAAAGCTTTCCGCGGACATCGCAGAGATCATGAAGATGCCCGACGTGAAGGCCAAGTTCGACACGCTGGGTCTGGATCCGAATCCGCAGGATCCGGCGCAGTTCGATGCCTACATCGCTGCCGAGTTCGCGAAGTGGAGCAAGGTCATCAAGCAGGCCGGCATCGTGCCTCAATGATTGCCTCGACGAGCGCCGCATGGCGCACGCCGCTGTGCGAGCGGTTGGGGATTGCGCATCCGATCTTCGGCTTCTCGCACTCGGTCGACGTGGTGGTTGCAATCGCCAGTGCCGGTGGCTATCCGGTGCTGGGTCTGGCGCGCGAAATGCCACATGAGATCCCTGAGATCTTGCGCGTGGTGGACGAGCGCATGCAGGGACTTCCGTATGGCGTGGACCTGATGTTGCCATCGCAGGTGCCGCAGACCGGCGACATCAATGCCGTTCGCGCGGCGTTGCCGCAGCCGCACCTGGACTTCGTGGCCGGCCTGCGCGAGAAGTTTGCTGTGCCGGCGCCGGTCAAGCCGAGTTTCTTCACCAGCCAGGTGCGATCGGAAGACCTTTTCGAGTCGCAGATCGAGCAGGTGCTGGCGTCCAACGCCAACGGCGTGGCCACCGCCATCGGTTTGCGCGAGGACCTGATTGCCCGCGCCAAGGCGCGCGGCAAGACTACGTTCGCACTGATCGGATCGGTGCGCCATGCGCAAAAGGCCCTGGCGATGGGGGTCGATGTGCTGGTGGCACAGGGCTACGACGCTGGTGGCCATACCGGCCTGGTCGGCACTTTTTCGCTGGTGCCTCAGATTGTCGCGGTCGCCGGCGAAGCGCCGGTGCTGGCCGCAGGCGGGATCGGCAATGGTGCGCAAATCCTCGCAGCGATGGCGATGGGTGCACAGGGTGGCTGGCTGGGCACGCTGTGGATGGCCACAGACGAAAACCACACGCCCCCCGCGCTGTTGGCCCGGCTGGTGGCCAGTGGCAGCGAAGACACCGTCATCACGCGGGCTCACAGCGGCAAGCCGTGCCGGGTCGTGCGCAGTGCCTGGATCGACGCCTGGGCCGAGCCGTCAGCGCCCGCCGCGCTGCCAATGCCGCTGCAGCAGGCGCTGACGGGCGATGTCTTCGCCTCGATACATGAACACAACAACCAGGCATTGATCTACGAAGCCGCTGGACAGAGCGTTTTCGCGATCCGCGGCCGAACCACCGTGGCGCAGCAGATGCAGGAACTCGTGGCCGACATGCAGAAAGCCGGCAGCCGGTTGCGCGGGTTCGCGGTGACCGACCCCTGAGACCGTCGTGTCGACGGTCAAGCGGCGGTTCTTGCGTTGGCTGACAGGACGCAGGCACGGACGGGGGCGGGCCTTGTCCGGGCCTGCGCACATCCGGATCCCACGTCTGCTTTCAGTGCTTGCGGCGAGCGCTGGCGGCCGTTGAACCGTTCGCTGGATCGCGCAGCACGGCACGCCGGCAGCGGCTGAGCATATGAGCCAATGTTCAGCCGAAGTGGTTGCGCAGCGTTCCGATGCCCTCGATTTCGATTTCGACGTCGCTGTCGGGCTTCATCACGCCCACACCGACCGACGTGCCACACAGGATCACGTCGCCCGGCAGCAAACTCATGTCGGCCGAGATCGCGCTGACCAGCCGCTGCACTGAAAAGCGCATGTCGCTGATCGGGTAGTTCTGGCGCTCCCTGCCGTTCAATCGGGTCTTGACCACCAGCTTCGTCGGATCGAGGCCAGTGGCGATCGAAGGGCCGAACGGGCAGAAGTCATCGAAGCCCTTGGCGCGTACCCACTGCGCAAACGAGGCATCGCGGTTCAGGATGTCGGCCAGCGTCACATCGTTGGCGCAGGTGTAGCCAAACACGTGATCTAGCGCATCCGCTTCCGTTACCGCCGTAGCTTTGCGCCCGATCACGATGCCCAGTTCGCCCTCGTAAACGACCTTTCCGTCGCATCGCGGCTGGCGGATCGCCTGCCCCGGATCGGCATACGAATTCGGCGCCTTCAGAAAGTACAGCGGTTCTTCGGGCGCTGCCAGACCGAGCTTGTCGCCCAGCGCCTTGAAATTGTTCCAGAGCGCGATCACCTTGCTGGGCTGGCATGGCTTCAGCAGTTTGACTTCGGACGCAGGCAAGCGCTCGCCGGTATCGCTCGGCAGGTCGAACATGTCTCCGGAAAATTGCTTGATCAGCTCGCCCTCGAGGACACCGAAGCCGGATGCGCCGGCATGAGAAAACCTGACCCAATGTTGTGTTCGACGATCCAAGACAACCTCCCATCAAATTAGAAAGAATTCATCACGTTGTGCCCATCAAGCCGACATCGCGGCGCACTGGGCGCAGCGGGCCGAGCCGTCATATCGCCCGTTCAGCGCGCAGGTCGGCGATCTGCGCCGGGCTGTAGCCGAGTTGCTCGAGCACCTCTTCAGTGTGCTCCCCCGCATCGCATTGCTTGATCAGGGTCTCGATCACCAAACCTCGCAGAAGGCTTGAAGACGCCGGTGTCTGGCTGGTCTCAGGTCGAGCCCGTCGGAAGACCTGCGCCGCGGGTCAGGACTTCGAATAGGTGAAACGGGGAGAACTGCGCGCGACCCGCAACTGGTTGTCGATATCGACGACACCCGGCACCGCTGCCGCCACCGCTTGCGTCAGATCACGCTCGGCGTCGCTGAACACAATCCCTTTGAGCGTCACCTGCCCTGCGCGACTATCGATCGAGACCTTGACCTCGTGGGTGCGCTCGTCGGCCCGTAACGCAGACCGGATGCGCGCCTGCAGCGCCATGCGATCGATCTGGTCGAGCGAATCGGACGTTTCTGCGAATTCCGGCTGGCTGGCCAGTTGGCGAATCACGGCCACACAACTGTCGACTGACAGCCGGTCGGTGTTCAGCACCAGGTCATACAGCAGCGGATCACCCCAGCTGACACCGAACAACTCGCGCATGCGCGAGGCGTGAGCGCTGTCGCTGCGATGGATCTCATCGCGCGCTGCGTTTTCATCGTCCGCCTCCAGATGATCCATCAGCCAGCCGATCCGCTTTTCCAGCGAGCGGGTGATGCGCACCGAAATGACGTGTGGCACCGAGCGCAACAGACAAGTCGAGCCCCAGCCCCTGAGCACGACATTGCCCCTCCTGGCGACGTCAAGGACCTCCTCGGCGGTGTAGATCGCCATGCTGTGACTGTCGGCGCGAAAGCGCTCGATCGGGCCGGCCTTGCCTTCGCGAAGCCGGTTTACCAGGCTCTTGGAGACATGCATCCGGTTCGCCACATGATCGATCACCTCATGGCGGGCCAGCTCCAGATTCAATTCCGTGGCCAGCTTGACCGCAACGTCCTTGGCCAGCGAGCCCATTTCCTGGGTCAATGCAATCACGGGCATGTTGTTGTTCTCCTGCGCTAGTCGACCGGCTGTTCTTCAGGAAACGCCGACGCTTTAGGGGGGCGGGCCAAGGCTATCAGCTTGGAGATCAGTGGCCAGAGCAGCATTACCAAGGCGAGCGTGGTGATCGAGCCGACCAGCCAGTTCGACCACATGATGCCCACATCACCCTGGGAAGCCAGCATCGACTGGCGAAAAGCGTTTTCCGCCTTGTCTCCGAGCACCAGTGCCAGCACCAGCGGAGCCAGCGGATAGTCGAGCTTCTTGAACACGTAGCCGACGACACCGAAGCCCAGCATCAGCCAGACGTCGAGCATGGCGCTGGCTACCGTATAGGCGCCGATGGCGCAGATCACGATGATCACTGGCGCGATGATCGAGAACGGGATGCGCAGGATCGACGCGAACAGCGGCACCGTCGTCAGCACCACGATCAGGCCGGCGATGTTGCCGAGGTACATGCTGGCGATCAGGCCCCAGACGAA
>JBDTQC010000073.1:0-10677 GCA_039932405.1 Ideonella sp. | reverse complement strand
GAGAAGCGACCGGCCTTCGAGGCGTATTTCGCACGGATCAGCCACCGACCGGCTGCTCTTCGGGCCGACCGGATCAACGAGGACTATCTGCAATCGCAGAAGGTTTGAAGCGCCGCGGTTCGGGATCCCCTCAAAAGACCGTTCGCGACGGCCCACGACCGTTCATGCCCTTTCCGCTTGAGGCGCATGTTCTGCCGGCCTACAGTGGTGCACCTTCTTCGATGCACCACGCATGACCGTTCTGCCGCTGACCCGTGCCGCCGTACCAGCCGTTGCGGCACGCACGCTGCTTGGCTTTGCCCTGCTGACCGCATTCGGCTGCGTGCTGGTCGCGGCATTGCTGACGCTGCTCGTACCGTCGGCTGGCCGATTCGTTGACAACCTGATCGTCTCCGAATGCATCGGCCTTTCGATCGTCGGCTGGGTGATGCTGTTGCGGCGCGCGCCGCAACTGCGCCGCCTCGGCCGCGGCGGCGCGACCATCGCGGTCACATTGGTTGCCATGCCGCTGGGCTACCTCAGTGGCTACACCCTTGCCTATGCCTTGCTCGGCCGTCCAGTGGCTGAGGTGATGGTGGGGTCCGGCCGCATGGTTGCGATCGCCACCACCCTGCTGGCCACCGGCGTGATCGGCTATTTCGCGTGGATGCGCGGGCGCCTGGCCGTCGAGGCGGCGGCACGCTCGGAAGCTCAGCGTCTGGCGGCCGAGGCGCAGTTGCGCCTGCTGCAATCGCAGCTGGAGCCGCACATGCTGTTCAACACGCTGGCCAACCTGCGCTCGCTGATCGACGAAGACCCCAAACTGGCGCAGACGATGATCGACCAGCTCATCACCTACCTGCGCAGCGCGCTGGCCGCATCACGCACCGAGTTGGTCCCGTTGCGTCAGGAATTCCTGCAGCTGCGCGCCTACCTCGAGATCATGGCCTTGCGAATGGGGTCCAGACTGAGTTTCGGGCTCGATCTGCCGGAAGCCTTGCAGAATCTTGCGGTGCCGCCGATGCTCTTGCAACCTCTGGTCGAGAACGCGATCCGGCACGGCCTTGAACCCAAGGTCGGTGGCGGGCGCATCGACGTGCAGGCGCGAAGTGGCGCGACCGGGGTGGAGATCAGCATCACCGACTCGGGCCTTGGCTTGCCCGCCGATTCCGGCGGCGGCGATGCGAGCACCGATCCAACCAGCGGTTATGGCCTGCAGCATGTGCGGGATCGGCTGGCGGCCGTCTACGGCGCATCGGCTTCGCTGACTCTCGAGCGCCAGCTGCCGCATGGCGTGTGTGCAACGGTCAGCATTGCGACATGAGAAATCCCCTCGAACAGGCACGTCCGACCGCGCTGATCGCCGAGGACGAACCGCTGCTGGCGCGTGCACTGGTGCGCCTGCTTGGCGAGGTCTGGCCCGAGCTCGAAATCGTTGCGCTGGCCGCGGACGGCCTGACCGCGAGCGAGCTGGCGCTGCAGCACACGCCCGATGTGATTTTTCTCGATATCGCGATGCCCGGGCGCACCGGTCTCGAGGTCGCCGAAATCGTGGCCGATGACTGGCCCGAGGGCCGCACCGAGCCGCTGTTCGTCTTCGTGACGGCCTACGATGAATTCGCAGTTGCGGCGTTCGAACGGGCCGCCGCGGATTACGTGTTGAAGCCGGCCACCTCCGAGCGCCTGCGCATCACGGCTACGCGCCTGGCGCAGCGCCTGGCAGCACGCACCGCTGCTCCGCCGGCCGGCGCGATGGCGGGCCTGATCGAACGGATGCAGGCCATCTCGGCGCCGGCCGGTCCGTCAGGCGAGCGCATCAAGGTGATCCGGGCGGGGGTCGGCAATACGGTGCGCATGATTGCGGTGGCCGACGTGATCTGTTTCGAGGCCACCGACAAATATGTCAATGTCGTCACCGCAGCGGGCGAGGCGCTGGTGCGGATGAGCTTGCGCGAGCTGGTGTCACGCATCGACGGTGCCGAGTTCACGCAAGTGCACCGCAGCATGCTGGTGAACAGCCAGATGATCGACAGCGCGACCCGCGACGACAACGGCCACTACAGCCTGAGCATGAAGGGCTTGAAGCGGCCGGTTCGGGTCAGCCGCGCGTTCAGCCACCTGTTCCGGCCGATGTAGGCGCTGCCCCGCGCCGACAGACTTGGGCCGGGGTGGATGATCGCCCGACATGGCGTGTCATGGAGTTGACATGCCGGCGGCGTTTGTCCACCATGACCAACCATTGACCAGAGCCGTCCCTCATGAGCCCTCTCGAATCACGCTGTCGTGCCCTCCACATGCCATCGCTCAAGGGCCAGGTGCCCGATGCCGAATGGCTCGCACGGGTCGAACTGGCAGCGGCATTCCGCGCCTTCCACGATGCCGGCTGGGACGACCTGATCTTCACGCACCAGAGCCTGCGTGTACCGGGCGCCGACAACCAGTTCCTGATCAACCCGTTCAACCTGACCTTCGACGAGGTCACCGCCTCGTCGCTGGTCAAGATCGATACGGCCGGCAACGTGCTGGGCGATCGAGCCGCCATCTCCGATGTGGCCCAGACCGATGGCGCATCAGCCAGCGGTGGCCATTCGTCCGCCCTCGGCGGCAGCGATGCGGCGAGTGCGGGCGAGGTGCCGATCGTCATCAACAAGGCCGGCTTCGTGATCCATTCGGCGATCCACATGGGTCATCCCAAGGCTCATTGCGTGATGCATCTGCATTCGATTGCCGGCCAGGCGGTGGCATGTGCCGAAAGTGGCTTGCTACCGATCACGCAGACATCGATGATCGCCAGCTACGGAGGCGTCGCATATCACGATTTCGAAGGCATTGCGCAGGACGACAGCGAACGCGACCGCCTGGTTGCCGACATGGGTGAACACGAGGTGATGATCCTGCGCAACCACGGCACCCTGGCGATCGGCGAAACCGTCGGCGATGCGTATTTCCGCATGTATTACCTCGAGCGGGCCTGTGCGATCCAGGTGGCGGCCGCTTCGATGAACGGCAAGGTCAACGCCCATTCCGACGATGCCTTGGCCAATACCTGGGCGCAGGCCAGCCGGCAGCAACCCTGGCTGCGCCGCACGATCGGTTGGCCGGCCGTGCTGCGGCGCATGCTGCGCCGCCATCCGGACATCGACAGCTGAGCACACCGAGGCGTCGACCGTGCGGGCTATGCCGGCAGACGCCACTGGATGGCCGGGCCGAACGAGTTGATGCTCGCCTCGGCCACCCGGTTCGACTAGGGCTTTGCCAAGGGCACTTCGAAGCACCCCTCGCGGCTTTCAGATCCCGCCGGTCACCGGCACCTGGACTTCCGGTGTCAGGTTGGGCCGGCGATTGATCGCCGGCGGTCCCGCTTCGAGGGCGGCCCAGGTCAGGGGACCGACAACCCCATCGGCCACCAGGCCATTGCTGCCCTGGAAGCGACGCACGCGGGCATCGGTATTGGCGCCGAACATGCCGTCCACCCACAACGACGTCATGCCGAACATGCGGGCATTCAGCAGGTTCTGGCAATAGGCGCTGTGCAGGCCTTGCGAGCCTTTGCGGATGGTGGGAAGTCCGGTGTTCTTGGGTTGCGTGGCCATGGATCTTGTCCTCGATTCGGTTTGGATAGACATGCCGGGCGATCTCCCGAGCAAGTCAGCCCAATGTCGTGCCTTTGTGTTTTGCTGTCGTCAGGCGGCGGTGCTGCTTCGGTCATGTTTGGGTCAAGGACGCGCCCGCATTTCTTCACGCAAACCTGCCGCGCAGTGCCCAGGGTTGGCAACAGCAACACCGAAACAAGACCGTTCCCTGACGACCTGCCGGGCATCTGTCCCTAGAGTTGCTGTTGCCGATTCATCACCAGACAGCGATGCCGGCAGCTTGTTTCGAATCTTCCTCAGACCCTCAAACCACGCGGTTCATCCGGACCGCTCAACGGAGCTTTCCATGAACCGTCTTGTTTCTCGTCTTTCTCCCGCTCGCTTGTCAGTCGGCATCGCCGCCGCGGCCATGGCGCTGAGCGCCAGCGTCCCGGCACTTGCCTTCAACCCGCAACCCGATCCTCCGGGCATCTGGTCAATGATCGGCATGGTGGCTGACCAGACCGCCCGGATCAGCGTGGTGATGCAGCCGGCGGAACGCGGCACGCGCGCCGCCCCGTGTACCGTGACCTTCAACTTTCTGGACAGTTATGGCAACAAGCTGACTGAGGCCACCACCCTGGTGTTGTTGCCCGCCGTGCTCAATTTCGTCGATCTGAAAGGCCGCGACTTGCGCCTGACCAACCCAACCGATCGGATGCAGTTTCGTGCCGAGGTGCATGTGCTGCACAACCCACCAGCTTTGCGCCAATGCGACGGCGTCGCCGCGAACGTCGAGATTTTCAATGGCAACGGTCGCACCAGCCTGATCACCAATCCGTCGTTCCTGCCGCCGGATCCCTACTGAGCTGGATTGACGTGGGGGAGGGCAGCTCTATTCAGTAGTCGCGACTGTCCGCACCGAGACACGCGCCTTGCCCCTCCCGGGCAAGGCGTTTCACATCAGGACGTTCAGTTGACGGCTTTGGCAACTCGGCCGGCGGCGGCATCATGAAGCGCGCTATAGGGCTGCCAGCTGCCTTCAGGCTGGGCCAGACGGTCGGCCACGATGGCGTGCACATCCCGGTTCCAGCACATGCCGCAATGGCTCCCATCCACCTCGATATCCTCGACCGCGCCCGCTGTTTCGCGATGCAGACAGGCCTGCCAAGCCACGATGCCGTCATTGCGGGTGTAGATCGACGTGGTTGGCACGTCAGGCGGCATGGCGAGTCGCGATTGCAGGCTGTCGTCGATGATGGCGCGTCGACGGTTCAGCAGGCGGTAGATCCAGGCCACGTTGGTGTGCTCGTGGTCGCCGGCAAACGGTGAGCCGAGCGTGATCACCTGTCGCACCTCGCCGTCGAGGATCTTGGCGAGTTCGCGCGCGTAGATGCCGCCCAGACTCCATCCGATCAGGCTCATCGGGCGGCCATTCTTCTGGACGATGCGGCGCACGTCCTGCGCCAAACTCTCAAGCCAGGCCGCACCATCCCCGTGCGGCCCGGTATTGAAGCCTCGCCCCCAATCGTAGGCGTCGTAGCCGTGGCGGATGCAGAAGGACTTGAGAGGCGCAATCGAATGGTGATCAGCACCCAATCCTGGAAAAATGACCACCGGGTGGCCGTCGCCACGCGGCAACTGCTGCGTCGATTGCAGCTGGAAGCTGAAATATTCGATGGCAGCACGGACGGGTTCGGTGCCGAGCAATGACCAGGAGGGCGACGGCATCGGCGCGTCGGTGGCGCGTGACGGCGTGGCAGATTGTTGCTTGATCATTACAGATCCGGAAAATTGTGACCAATGATCATCGGGGCTACGGCGCTCAAAACTGGCTCACGATCGCTGGATCGGACGTGGGAAATATCCCACTTGGCTCCAGACTCAACCCTTCTGCGCCCCCAGATATGTCTCGATGACACGCGAATCGCCGGCCAGTTCATGGGCCGGTCCGTCGAGCACGATGTCGCCGGTTTCCAGCACATAGCCATGGTCCGCCACTTCGAGTGCGGCGCGTGCATTCTGTTCTACCAGCAGGATGGTGACGCCGGTCTTGCGCAGTTCGGTGATGGTCGAGAAGATGTCGCGAACCACCAAGGGCGCCAATCCCAGGCTGGGTTCGTCGAGCATCAACAGCTTGGGCTGGCTCATCAGTGCGCGGCCGACCGCCAGCATCTGGCGTTCACCGCCTGACAAGGTGCCAGCCATTTGCACTCGCCGCTCCTGCAGGCGCGGGAACAGCGTGAAGACGCGATCGATGCCGTCGCGCCAGCCTGGCACGCGCTGCCGCCGTGGCCGCCAGCCGCCGAGCACCAGGTTGTCTTCGACGCTCATGGTGCCGAACAGTTCACGTTTTTCCGGTACCAGCGCGATGCCGCGCATCACGCGTTCTTCGAGGCTCAGCCGGGCGATGTCTTCGCCCTCGAAGCGCAGTGTCCCGCGCATCGGCAGTACGCCCATCAATGCATTCAGCAGCGTCGACTTGCCGGCGCCGTTGGGGCCGATCACCGTGATCACGCTGCCCACCGGTGCGCTCAGATTGATGCCGCGCAAGACCTCGGCCTTGCCGTAGCCGGCGTGCAGGTCGATGACTTCCAGCAGCGGCGCCTTCATGTGCGGGATCTCAATGTTCGGTGCCGAGGTACGCGGCGCGCACCGCGGGGCTGGCTTGAACCTCGGCCGGCGTTCCCTCCAGGAGTCGGGTGCCGAACTCCATCACGACGATGCGATCGGTCAGGTTCATCACGAAATCCATGTCGTGCTCGACCAGCAGAATGCTGATGCCTTCGGCCTTGAGCTGGCGCAGCACCTCGCCGAGCGCCTGCTTTTCCTTGTGGCGCAGGCCGGCGGCGGGTTCGTCGAGCAGCAGCAACGCCGGGTCGGTGGCCAATGCGCGGGCGATCTCGATCAGGCGTTGCGGGCCGAGCGCCAGGTTGCCCGCCAGCTCGTGCATCTGATCGCTCATGCCGATTCGGGCGAGCTGTCGTTCGGCTTCCTTGAACAACTGCCGCTCTTCGGCGCGGTCGAGCCGCAACATCGCTCGCACGCTGCCGCTGGCGCTGCGCTGGTACCCGCCGAGCGCGACGTTCTCGAGCACACTCATTTCAGGAATCAGTTTGACGTGCTGGAAGGTGCGCGAGACACCGAGCCGGGCGATCTCGCGCGATGGCAGGCCGCCGATCGGCTTGCCGCGAAACGACACCTTGCCGCTGGTCAGATCGAGCACGCCGGTGATCAGGTTGAAGGTGGTCGATTTGCCGGCGCCGTTCGGGCCGATCAGGCCGACGATGTCGCCGGCGCGGATCTGGAAGCTCACATCGTTGACGGCCACCAGCCCGCCGAAAACCTTGTTGACCTTGTCGACATCGAGCAGCAACTCGCCGGCCCTCGGCTTCGGGCGTGACGGCAGCGGCTCCGCATGCTCCCAGTCGCGCTTGCGCTGCGGGGCTGGCAGCCAGCGCCCGACCAAGGTCCACAAGCCATCGGGCGCATATTTGAGTACCCCGACCAGCACGATGCCGAACACCACCGTCTCGAAATTGCCGCTCGCACCAATCAGCTTGGGCAGCAGCACCTGCAATTCATCGCCCACCAGCCGAACCACAGCCGACCCCAGAAAGGCGCCCCAGACATGGCCGACACCGCCCAGCACCGCGATGAACAGGTATTCGATTCCCTTGCCGATCGAAAACGGCGTCGGATTGACGCTGCCCTGGAAGTGGGCAAACAACCAGCCCGACAGCGCCGCCAGCACGGCCGCCAGCACGAAGGCCACCAGCTTGTAGCGAAAGGTCGAGATGCCCATCGCCTCGGCCATCGTCGAGCCGTTTTTCAGTGCCCGAATGGCGCGGCCGGGGCGCGAATCGAGCAGGTGGGTGACGGCCAGTGCGCCGAGCAGCGCAACCACCCAGATCAGGTCGTGCAAGCCGCGACCGGTGCCGAGATCGGTGCCGAACAGCTGCAAGCTCGGGATGCCGAGGATGCCGTCGTATTTGCCCAGCCAGTCCATGTTGGCCATCGTGTAGTTCAAGGCCAGGCCCCAGGCAATCGTCGCCAGCGGCAGATAGTGTCCTGACATGCGTAGCGTGATCAGACCGAGCAGCAATGCGGTCAGCGCGGCCAGCGCAGCGCCGATCAGCAAGGTGAGCCAGGGCGATACACCCATCGTCACGGTCAGAAACGCGGCCGTGTAGGCGCCGATGCCGACGAACGCCGCCTGGCCGAACGACGTCAACCCGCCGACGCCGGTCAGCACCACCAACCCCAGCGCGACAATGGCCGTGAGTCCGATGTAGCTGCTCTGCGTGATCCAGAAATCGGGCACCGGCAGCAGCGGCAGCGCCAGCATCAGCAGTGCAAAGGCGGGGAACGCAAGGCGGCTCAACATGCCTGGGAGCGCGGCGGCATCATCCCTCCTCGCGATGCGGGTCGCGCAGCGAGCGCCACAACAGCACTGGCAGGATCGCGCCGAAAACGATTACCTCCTTGAATGAGCTGGCCCAGTACGAACTGAAGCTTTCCAGCAGCCCGACGCCCAGCGCACCAACCAGCGCCAGCGGATAGCTGGCCAGCCCGGCGAACACGGCGGCGACAAATCCCTTCAATCCGATCAGGAAGCCGGTGTCGTAGAAAACGGTGGTGCTGGGCCCGATCAACAGGCCGGACAGCGCACCGATGAACGCCGCCATCGTGAACGACAGGCGGCCGGCGCTGGCGCTGGAGATGCCCATCAGGCGTGCGCCCAGCCGATTGACCGCAGTCGCGAGCAGCGCCTTGCCGTAAAGCGAGCGCTCGAAGAACAGCCACAACATCACGATCAGCGCGATCGAGACGGCAAAGATGATCAGCGTCTGGCCCGAAATCGTCAGCGCGCCGAGCGTGAAGCGCTCATCCCAGAAACTCGGGTTGCGACAACCCTCGGCGCCGAAGAAGAACAAGCCGAGCCCGACCAGCGCGAAGTGCACGCCGACCGAGACGATCAGCAGCACCAGCACGGTTGCATCAGCCAGCGATTCATAGGCGATCCGATAGATCAGCGAACCGAAGGGCGTGACCAGCGCCAGCGTCATCGCGGCCTGAGCAATCAGCGGCAGGCGCAACGGCGCCAGCCAGATCACCAGCAACGAGATGGCCACCGGATAGGCCATCGTCAGCAGCGCTCCCTTGCTGATCTGTGCGAGCGGTTTGCGCGCGCGCAAACCGTTCCAGATGTCGCCGATGGCCACTGCTGCCGCGAGAACCAGCAGGAACCAGACCGTTCCCGGAACCTTGCCCAATTGCAGCAGCGCCAGCGTCAAGGCACCAAAGGCCACAAATTCACCCTGCGGGATGAAGATCACGCGGGTGACCGCAAACAGCAGCACCGTGGCCAGCGCCAGCAGCGCGTAAATCGCGCCGTTGGTCAGGCCATCGAGGGCCAGGATGCTGGCGATGGAGAAATCCATGCTGAGCGCCGATCGCGATTCAATTAGATTTTGCTGGGGTTGCAGCAGAGGCGTCAGCCGCGCTTCGATTGCACCGGGCCAATACAAGCCGAGAAAGCGCTGCCGAAGCCGCTCCTTTGTCGGAACCAGAAGCTCACTTGACGACCACGAACTTGCCGTCGACCACCTTCAGCAGCACACCGGTCTCGTTGGTGTAACCCCAGTGGTCGTCCTTGGTCCAGTTCATCACGCCATGCGCAAGGATCGTGCGGCCCATGGTTTCGAGTGCCACCCGCAGCGCATCGCGAAACTCGGGGGTGCCAGGTTTGGCCTTCTTCAACGCCATCGGGATGATTTTCTCCAGCACGATCTGCGCGTCGTAGCCGTGGCCGGCAAACTGGTTGCGCGATCCCTTGCCGACGGCTGCTTCATATTTGGTGACGAAGTCGACCGCGACGGCTTTCGACGGGTGATCGTTGGGCAGCTGCTCAGCGATCACTGCCGGGCCTGAAACGACGAACGAGCCCTCGACATCCTTGCCACCGATGCGCACCAGATCGGGCGTCGCTGCGGCGTGTGTCTGGTAGATCGCGCCCTTGTAGCCGCGCTCGATCAGCGCCTTGTGCGGCATGGCCGCGCCCGAGCCCGACGCGACGACGAGAATCGCCTGCGGATTGGCCGAGCTCAGTTTCAAGGCCTGCGGCGTGACGCTGGTGTCCGGGCGCGCGAAGCGCTCGACATCGATGATCTTGATGCCGGCAGCCTCTGCCTGCTTGGTGATCTCCTTCAGCCAGAGTTCACCGTAGGCATCCGTATAGCCGATGAAGCCGAGCGTCTTGATGCCGGTTTTCTTCATGTGCTGGATGATCGGATAGGCCATCACGCTGAAGCCCTGCGGCAGGCGGAAGACCCATGCCTCCTGCGCCGGCGGCACGCCCACCGGCGCCACCGACAACTGAACCGTCTTCGATTCGGCGGCCACCGGTGCGATCGCCGCCGCCACGGTGGTGATGCTCGAACCGAGGATCAGGTCGACCTTGTCGTCGGTGAAGCGCCGTGCATTGCTGACACCCTTGCCCGGGTCGGACGCGTCGTCGGCGATGATCAGGTTGACTTTCTCGCCGCCGATTTCTTTCGGGAACAGCTTCAGGTAGTTGTTGACCGGGATGCCCAAGCCTGAGCCGGGGCCGGTCAATGAAAGCGACACACCGATGTTGACATCGGCCAGCACGCCGTGGGCGGCCAGCGCCGCTGCCGCAGCAATCAGGGTGGATCGGATGGTTTGCTTGATCATGTCGTGAGTCTCGAGTTGGCGGCCATCAGCTGCAGAGGGCCTTGATGTCTTCGGGTACGGGAATGGCGCGAATGCGGTCGGGGTCGTCCGGATGGCGGGTCACGAAGGCACGCACTTCGGTACCTTCGCACAAGGTGTCAGCGCCGCGCCGGATCACGTGGCGATGGGTGAAGGTCTTGGCCGCCCAGGATTCGATCGACGTATGCACCTCGATTGTTTCTCCATAGGTTGCCGGCTTGAGGAAGCGTGTGTGGATCTCGAGCAGCGGAATACCGACGATACCGCGCAATTTGACCAATTCGCGCCACGGGGGCACGCCGCACGCCATAAAAAATGCCAGCGAAGATTGATCCATCCAGCGACTGAAATTCGGGAAGAAGACGATGCCGGCCGGGTCGCAGTCGGAAAA
>JBDTQC010000072.1:0-10677 GCA_039932405.1 Ideonella sp. | reverse complement strand
CCTGGCGTCCGGCGCGGATTGGCCTGGCGGTGCTGGTGCTGGTTCAACTGGTCGGGCTGAATCTGTGGGCGGGACACCAACGTGCAGAGGTTCGCGAGAAGAAGGCGCAAATGGTCTCGCTGCTGCAAACCAGTTTCCCGCAAGTGACAGGCGTCCTCGACGCGCCGGTGCAGATGCGCCGCGAAGTCCAGACGCTGCGCGCATTGGCGGGGATTCCGGGGCCGGCTGATCTGGAACCGCTGCTGTTCGCGGCAGCGGCGGCCTGGCCTGCCGGCAAGCCGCCGGCCGATACCCTGCGTTACGAACCAGGCCGACTCAGCCTGCCGGCGGCCGACTGGCGCCCCGACGAAATCGAACGATTCAACGCCCAGCTGCAAGCCAGTGGCTATTCGGCCGTCGTCGCCGATGGCCGGCTGCAACTCGGGCCGACGCCCGGGCGAGGCTTGTGATGGCAACTTCTCAGTCGCCCAGCGTCGTTTCCGGGCCTTCCCGGGTGCAGAGTTTGCGTCTGACATTGGCAGCCCGTTGGCGATCATTGGCGCCGCGCGAGCGGCAGGCCGTGCTGATCGCCGGCGCGGCCATGCTGGTCGTCCTGCTGTGGTTGGTGGCTCTGCAACCGGCGCTGCGCACCCTGCGTGAGGCGCCACCGCAAATCGCCGCACTCGAGGCTGAACTGCAGAGCATGCGCTCGCTGGCCGCCGAAACCGGCAGTCTGCGCGGCGCGGCGCCGGTATCCCGAAGCCAGGCCCTGGCAGCGCTTGAAAGCGCGACCCGACAGCTGGGCAGCAGCGGCCGATTGAGTGTGCTGGGCGACCGCGCCACCCTGACCCTCGATTCGACCGACTCCGCACACCTTTCGCAGTGGCTCGAACTGGCGCGCGGCGCCGCGCGCGCGCGACCAATCGAAATGCAGTTGATGCGGGGCCCCAAGGGTTACTCTGGAACGCTGGTGGTGATCGTCGGAGCCAATCCATGACGGGCGCGCGTCGATGGGCGTTGGCCGGTTTCTTGGCCGGGGCCCTGCTGGCCGTTGCCGTGTGGGCACCGGCGACCTGGCTCGCCAGCGCGGTCAATTCGGCCAGCGATGGGCGTTTGCTGCTGGCCGAAGCACGCGGCACCGTGTGGAACGGCAGCGCGGTGGTGGTGCTGACTGGCGGCCAGGACAGCCGCGATGCCAGCGCGTTGCCGGGTCGCCTGCACTGGCTGATGCGGCCCATCCTGCACGAGGGCGCAGGGCTCGCGCTGCACCTGGATCAGGCTTGCTGCTTGCGTGACGACGCAACGGTTTTCCTGAAGCCGGGTCTTGGCCGCACCCAGCTCGAGATCCCGGCGTCGAAAGACTGGCTGGCGCAAGTGCCGACCGGCTGGCTGGCCGGACTGGGCACACCCTGGAATACGCTGGAGCTCGGTGGCCAATTGCGCCTGCGCTCATCCGGACTCAAGCTCGAAACCGTGGCGGGCCGCTGGCGTATCGCGGGGTCGGCAGCAGTCGAATTGCATGCGCTGTCTTCGCGCCTGTCGACCTTGCCAACCCTCGGCAGCTATCGAATGGATCTGCGCGCCGACCCGGCCAATACCAGTGTGCCAGGCGCGGCGCTGCAGTTGTCGACGCTCGAGGGCGCGTTGCGCCTGAGCGCCGCAGGCCGCTGGGACGGCACCGGTCTGCGGCTGCGCGGCGACGCCAGTGCCGCCACGCCGGCCGACGAAGCCGCGCTCGGCAATCTCCTGAACATCATCGGCCGCCGCCGTGGCGCGCAGTCAGTCATTTCGATCGGATGAACATGCACCACAACGGGCAGCCCCTGCAGCGCCGCCTCACCGCCAGCCTGATTGCAACCCTGCTGCTGTCGACGATGCAGCCGCTTTCGCTGGCGCAAACGGCTTCGGATCCGGCGCGTTTTCGCGGCGAAGCGGTGACGCTGAATTTCGTCAACGCCGAGATCGATGGCGTCAGCCGGGCCATGTCGGCGATTTTGCGCCGCCCCATCCTGGTCGACCCACGCGTCAAGGGCCAGATCACGCTTTACAGCGAGCGGGCTGTGCGCCCGGATGAAGCCTATCGAGACTACCTGGCCGCGCTGCGAGGCCTCGGCTTCACGGTGGTCGAGGTCGGCAATTTGTTGAAGGTGGTTCCGGAAGCCGATGCCAAGCTGCAGACCGGCACCGTCTCGATCGGCGAAAACGTCTCGCGGCGCGGTGATCAGGTGTTGACGCAGATCTTCAAGCTCGATCACGAGAATGCCAACAACCTGGTGCCGGTGTTGCGGCCGCTGATCAGCCCGAACAACACGATCAATGCCTCTGCGGGAACCAACACGCTGGTCATCACCGACTATGCCGACAACCTGCAGCGGATCGCCAAGATCATCGCCGCGATGGATGTGCCCAGCGGTGGCGATGTAGAAGTGATCGCGCTGCAGCATGCGGTCGCGGCTGATATCGCGCCGCTGGTACAACGCATGGGTGACACCGCTGCCATCCCCGGCGTGCCAGGCGGCGTTGGCGGCGCCTTGCAGGTGGTCGTCGATCCACGCAGCAACTCGCTGCTCATCAAGGCGCCGACACCGGCCAGGCTGGCCAATGTGCGTGCCCTGGTGCGGCAACTCGATCGTCCGCTGAGCGGCGCAGGAGCGCAGGGCAATATCTGGGTAGTCCATCTGAAGAACGCCGACGCGGTCAAGCTCGCCACCGTGCTGCGCGCCGCGTTCACAGCCAGCGGCGGAGGCTCCGGAGGTGGCTCGTCCGGCTCGGCAACCAGTCTGTCCGGCACATCCGCCAACAATCCGCTCAACACCGGCTCGGCAACCAGCGCCGCAGCGGCGTCGCCGGTCAGCGCGTCGCCTTCTCCGTCGACCGGCGGCTTCGTTCAGGCCGACCCGGCAACCAATTCGCTGGTCATTACCGCGCCGGAACCGATGTACCGGCAGATCCGCTCGATGATCGATCAACTCGATTCGCGCCGCGCGCAGGTCTATATCGAAAGCATGATCGTCGAGGTGTCGGGTGGCAACGACGCCGATTTCGGCTTTCAATGGCAGGGTTTGATCGGCAAGAAAGGCGACAACAACGGCCTGGTGATCGGTACCAATTCGTCGATCGGCGGGCCGAGCATCATCGACCTGGCTGTAACGGCGGCCGGTGGCCCAGTCACCCTGCCCGCTGCGGGCCTGAACATCGGCCTGGTACAGAAAGTAGCCGGTGCCTACACCCTCGGCGCAATCGCGCGCGTGCTGCAGAGCCAGGCCAATACCAACATCATCTCGACGCCGAATCTGGTGACGCTCGACAACGAAGAAGCCAAGATCATCGTCGGCAGCAATGTACCGTTCATCACCGGTCAGTTCACCAACACCGGCACGGCCACGACCAGCCCCTTCCAGACCATCGAACGCAAGGACGTTGGCATCACGCTGCGGATTCGACCACAGGTGGGTGAAGGCGGCACAGTGCGGATGACGCTGTTCCAGGAGTCGTCGAGCCTGAGCAGCACCACCGCTCCCGGCACCAGCAACGCCGGCCCTTCGACCGACAAGCGGTCGATCGAATCGACGGTGGTCGTCGACGACGGTCAGATCCTGGTACTGGGCGGCCTGATCGAGGATCGTTATACCGACAACACATCGAAGGTTCCGCTGCTCGGTGACATCCCGTATGTCGGGGCGCTGTTTCGCAGCGAGAGCCGAACCAAGAAGCGGACCAACCTGATGGTCTTTCTGCGCCCGATCATCATGCGCGACGGCGAGGCCGCCGATCGGATATCGCTCGACCGTTACGACAAGATCCGCGCATTCCAGGAAGACAACCAGCCCAAGGAAAGCCCGTTGCTGCCGATCAAGAGTTCGCCGGTTTTGCCACCGGCGGTGAGTACCGAAGCCGCCCCGGTGGCGGCCCCCTTGCGCGCCACGCCACCGCCGCCGCAACCGCTCAACGCACTGCCCGAGCTCAAACCCGGCGTCATCGCGCGGTGATCGGCGCACCGCTTTCTCGCGCTTCGATCGACCGTCCAAGGAGCGCCTGATGTCGACTCGTCATCCGCTTCCCTACACATTCGCTCGCGCCAATTCACTGCTGCTCGAGGACGATGGTGACCGCCTGGTGTTGTGGGCGCCCGAGAATGCCAGCCTGCCGGCACTGTCGGAGGTGCTGCGCAACTATCGAATCGACCGCGTCGAACATGAATCGGCCGCCACCCTCGGGCAGCGCATCGCCTCTGCCTATGCCGGCAGCGAGTCGAGCGCGGCCACCGTGATCGGCGAGGTCGAAAGTGCTGTCGACCTGACCCGCATGATGCAGGAGTTGCCCGCCGTCGAGGATCTGCTCGAAGCCGCCAACGACGCCCCGATCATTCGGATGCTGAATGCCTTGCTGACGCAGGCGGCCAAGGACGGCGCCAGCGACATCCACATCGAACCCTACGAGCGCAGCAGCTCGGTGCGGTTCCGGGTCGATGGCAAGCTGCGTGAAGTGGTGCAGCCGAACAAGGCCCTGCACGCGGCGCTGATCTCGCGCTTGAAGATCATGGCTGAACTCGATATCGCCGAGCGGCGCCTGCCGCAGGATGGCCGCATCTCGCTGCGAATCGGCGGGCGCGCAGTCGACGTGCGGGTCTCGACCCTGCCGTCGGCCCACGGCGAGCGCGCGGTGCTGCGGCTGCTCGACAAGGGTGAATCCAAATTCACGCTGGAAAGCCTGGGCATGAGCGGTCAGGAACTGCAGCAGTTCGACCGCCTGATCCAGCAACCGCACGGCATCGTACTGGTCACCGGGCCGACCGGCTCGGGCAAGACGACCACACTGTATGCATCGCTGAGTCGCATCGATACCGCGTCGATCAATGTGCTGACGGTCGAAGATCCGGTCGAATACGAATTGGCGGGAATCGGCCAGACGCAGGTCAATCCGAAGATCGAACTGACATTCGCCAAAGCGCTGCGCGCGATCCTGCGTCAGGACCCGGACGTCATCATGATCGGCGAAATTCGCGACTACGAAACCGCGCAGATTGCGATCCAGGCCTCGCTGACAGGTCACCTGGTGCTGGCAACCTTGCATACCAACGATGCGCCGAGCGCTGTCACCCGGCTGACCGACATGGGCGTCGAGCCCTTCCTGCTGAGTTCCAGCCTGCTCGGCGTGCTGGCCCAGCGCCTGGTGCGCAAGCTGTGCCCGAGCTGCCGAAGGCTCGACGAGGACGGCATATACCACCCAGTTGGTTGTGCCGTCTGTGCTCTAAGCGGCTACAAGGGACGCACCGGCGTCTATGAATTGATGGTTGCCACCGATGCGGTGCGCGCGCTGATCCACGGCCAGGCGGCCGAGGCCGATCTGATTGCCGCGGCACGCGCAAGCGGCATGCGATCGATGCGCGAGGATGGCGAGCGGCTGGTGCGCGACGGCATCACGTCGGCCGAAGAAGTGATCCGGGTCACGCGCGAATAAATGCCGGCCTACCGCTACGAGGCGCTGGACGCCGCAGGCAAGACATCCACCGGCCTGCTCGAAGCCGACAACGCACGCGCCGCGCGCGCCCAGTTGCGCGCCCAATCGCTGGTGCCGATGGACGTGAAGCAGGTTGCCTCGACCGGCACGTCGTCGGGCGGCTTGCAACTGACCCGACGGGTTTTCAATACGACGGGGCTGACCGTGTGGACCCGCCAGCTGGCCGGCCTGGTCGGCAGTGGCCTGCCGCTCGAACGCGCGCTGACCGCACTTGGCGAAGAAGCCGAAGACAACCGCCAACGCGAGCTGGTTGCCCATCTGCGGGCCGAAGTCAACGGTGGTTCGACCTTTGCCCGCGCGTTGGCGACCGCACCGCGCGAATTCGACGAGGTCTACCGCGGCGTGGTCGCCGCCGGCGAGCAAAGTGGCGCATTGGGCCAGGTTCTGGAGCGGCTGGCCGACGACCTCGAGGAACGGCAGGCGTTGCGTGCCAAATTGATCGGCGCCACGCTGTATCCGGCAATCGTGTCACTGATCGCGGTCGTCATCGTGGTTTTTCTGGTCACCTACGTCGTGCCACAAGTGGCGTCCGTCTTCACGAGTTCGAAGCGCGCCCTGCCGACCCTGACGGTGGCAATGCTGGCGATCAGCGCCTTCCTGCGCGCTTACGGCTGGCTGGTTGTGTTGGCTCTGATCGCGGGCACAGCAACGCTGATGGTGATGCTGCGCAGCCCCGCGTTCCGGCTTCGGTTCGACGCCGCGTGGCTCAGGCTGCCGCTGATCGGCCGACTGGCACGTGGCTACAACGCCGCCCGCTTTGCCGGTACCCTGGCCATGCTGGCCGGCGCCGGCGTGCCGATCCTCAAGGCGCTGCAGGCCGCCGCCGAAACCCTGTCGAACCGAGCCATGCAAGCCGACGCGATGGAAGCCCTGGTGCTGGTTCGCGAAGGGGCGCCACTGGCCTCGGCACTGGCTGGCAAGAAACGTTTCCCCGGCCTGCTCGCGATGTTCTCGCGGCTCGGCGAACAGACTGGTCAATTGCCGCGCATGCTCGATCGAGCCGCCAAGCAACTGTCCGCTGAAGTGCAGCGGCGTGCACTGGCACTGGCAACCATCCTGGAGCCGCTGTTGATCGTCGCAATGGGCGGCGTCGTGATGCTGATCGTGCTCGCGGTGCTGCTGCCGATCATTCAGCTCAACACCTGGGTTAAATAGCAGCTGCGTCGCTTCGAGCCAGCTGCACCCGACTGCAAGCTTGACCGATGAAGAGAGTGCGCTGCGGTTCTGGACAGCGGCCCAGCGTCAACGTGAGACCGGTATCGATTCGTTCAGCCCCATGTTCGTCTTCAGCATCTCGTAAACCTGCTGCGTTGTGGCCATGATCGGGTCGCGGCGCGTCCACAGGTAGTAGGTGATGTCGGGCAATGGCGGCAGTCCTTCCGCCGCGCCCAGCACCCGCATGTCGGGCCCAAGCAATTCGATGCTGCGCGCAGTCACGCCAAGTCCGGCGCGAACGGCCGCGCGGATGCCGACCAGATTGGGCGCCAGGTAGTTGGTGCGCCAGCGCAAGCGGCTCGGCTCCAGCGCGTTCAGTGCCAGGCGCCGGAAGATGCTCGGTTCATCAGCCAGGATCAGGGGTAGCGGTGCAGTTGCGTCGTACACGTAGTTCGCAGAGCAGATCCAGACGGTTGGTGACGTTCGCAGCACCACGCCCTGAAGGTTCTGGTCGAACCGTGTCGAGATCGCTAGGTCGATCTCGCCGTGTCGCAGGGCGTCCATGAGGAACGGACTTCGATCGACCCGAATTTCGATCTTGATGCGTGGCGACGATCGGGCGATGTGCGTCAGAACCGATGGCAGCATCGTATCGGCCACGTCGGCGGATGCGCCGAGGCTGATGGTGCCCTCAAGCTGGCCATCCTCAAGTGCTCGCACCGCATCGTCGTTGATCGCGAGCATCTGCCGGCTGTACTCGACGAGCCGCTGGCCATGCGGTGAAAGCCGCTTCTTGCGCCCCTCCTTTTCGAACAATGGCAGCGAGATGAGCTCTTCCAGCCGCTGCATCTGCTGCGTTACAGCCGATTGCGTCTTGTACAACTTGCGGGCGGCGCCGGAGAAGGTTCCTGTCGAAGCGATGGTGACCAAGGTGCGCAGCAGGCTCAGGTCCAGATTGCGAATGAACGTGTACTCGTATTAGATTTGGTGATGGATTCTTCAGCCGAATTAACTTGTGGGCAACAGCTGCGGTGGATAGAGTTCACAGATCGTTCGAGGAAAAATCGGAGATCAAGCCCATGTCACAGGTCGAAGTCCAGAAATCCAGTGTAGCCCGATCCATTAACCGCATGAAAGAGATCCTTGCGGATCAGGGACTTCAGCGAGAGAGCCTCAAGCAGGTTCTCGGCTGCGTCGAGGAGCTTGCGTCGCACAAGGAATGGTGGACGGAGCCGCGCTACGCACCACCCGAGGAAGGCGAAAACCAGACCCGGTATCTGATCAGCGAAGACGCAAACCGCGGTTACGCGCTCTACCTCAACGTGATGCTGCCGGGCAAGAAGATCGTGCCGCACAACCACACGACCTGGGCCTGCATCGCCGCCGTCGAGGGGATCGAGCACAACTACGTCTATGACCGTGTGGATGATGGCTCGGTGCCAGGCCACGGCCAGGTGACGGAGGCGAAACTGGTCATCGTTGAGCCCGGCAGCGGCATCGCCCTGATGCCCGACGACATCCACGCCGTTCAGATTCAGGGCAACATTCCCATCCGGCATCTGCACATGTATGGTCGGGCGCTCGAAACGCTCGACGAACGCATCGCATTCGACACCGACGCGGGCACCTACAGGATCATGCCGCTCGGCGTCGAATCGCGCCGCGTCTGAGGTGAGCAACCAGCAAGACAAGCCGTCGACGCGCCTGCTCCACGCCGGGCGGCCGGCCAGCGGGTGGGTCAACACGCCCGTCACCCGCGCCAGCACCTTCGTGTTCGAAAGCGTTGCACAGTGGCGCGACGCGCGCGTTCGCCGGGAGACCGAGCGCGTGATCACCTACGGCGCGCGTGGTACCGACAGCACACATGCGCTGGAGGATGCGGTCGTCGAACTCGAAGGCGGCCACGGCGCGCGACTCTTCCCGACCGGGCAGGCCGCGATCGCGGTCGCGCTGCTCGCGTATCTGCGCGCCGGCGATCATGTGCTCGTCAGCGATGCGGTGTACGAGCCGGTTCGCAAGTTCTGCGCCGGGCACCTCGCACGGCTGGGCATCGAGAGCACCTTCTACTTGCCTGACGGCAGCGACATCGCTTCGAAGATTCGCCCCAACACCCGGGTGATCTACGTCGAATCCCCGGGCTCTCTCACGTACGACATGCTCGACCTGCCTGCGGTCTCGGCACTGGCGCACCAGCACGACTGCCTGGTCCTGGCCGACAACACCTGGGGTTCGGGCTTGCTCTACACGCCGCTCGCGCTCGGCGCGGATGTGTCGATTCTTGCCGCCACCAAATACCTCGGTGGTCACGCCGACGTGGTGATGGGCGCGGTGGTTGCCAACAAGCGTGCGTGGACCGCACTCGAAGCTGCGGCAGTCGCATTCGGCCAGACGGTCGGCGCGGACGACGCTTTTCTGGTTCTGCGCGGCATCCGCACCTTGCCATTGCGGCTCAAGGCACACCAGCAAAGCGCGCTGACGATCGCGAGTTGGCTGCAGGCGCGCCCCGAGATCCGCCGGGTGCTCTGCCCTGCACTGCCGTCCGATCCAAACCATGCGCTGTGGCAACGCGACTGTCGCGGCACCAACGGCTTGCTGTCGATCGAGTTCAACCACGACGTCGGTGCGGCGGATGTCGATCGCCTGATCGACAGCCTGCGCCTGTTCGGGCTCGGCGCGTCTTGGGGCGGCTTCGAGAGCCTGGCGATCCCTCTCGACCTGACACGGGTCCGATCGGTCACCGACTGGTCAGATCGGGGAGCCGTGGTTCGCCTGCACATCGGCCTCGAAGACACCGACGACCTGATCGCCGACCTGGATCAGGCGATGTCCTTCCTGCGTGCTCCGCAAGCCCCTTCCACCTGAATGCCAGACCATGAGCTCACGCCTCTCCGACACCGTCCCGAGCGTTGATGCGACGGCCTTGAAAGCCTGGCTGCATGATGGCGACGAAATCGCACTGCTCGATGTCCGCGAATACGGTCAGTTCGGCGAATCACATCTCTTCTACGGTGTCTCGTTGCCCTACAGCCGGCTCGAGATCGATGTGCGCCGGTTGGTGCCGCGCCGCGCCACGCGTGTCGTGGTCCATGACGAGGGCGACGGCAGCGACGTCGCGGCGCGCGCCGCAGCGATTCTGCTGACGCTGGGTTATGCAGCGGTGCATGTGCTGGCAGGCGGCATTGCGGCCTGGCGCGAGGCTGGATTTGCCTCCTTTTCTGGCGTGAACGTGCCAAGCAAGACCTTCGGTGAACTCGCCGAGATCGCGTTCCACACGCCGCGCATCGGTGCGCGTGAGCTGGCAGAACGTGTTGCGAGCGGCGACAACCTGATCATCCTGGACGGACGTCCGCTGACGGAGTTCGGCAAGATGAACATTCCCGGCGGCATCTGCTGCCCGAACGGCGAACTCGCGTTGCGCGCCGAGACGCTCGCACCCGATCCGTCGACGACGATCGTGGTCAATTGCGCCGGCCGCACGCGCAGCATCATCGGCGCGCAGACCTTGATCAACATGGGCGTGCCCAACCCGGTACTGGCGCTGGAAAACGGCACCCAGGGCTGGTTCCTCGAAGGTCTGACGCTGGAGCACGGCGCGTCGCGCCGCTATCCGGACGAAGCCGCTTCATCTCACCAGCCGCGGCAACGCGCGAACGCCGTCTCGCTGGCAGAGCGATTCGGCGTCAGATTCATCGACGCCGCGCAACTGGATGGGTGGCTCGGCGACAGCAGCCGAACAACGGTGCTTTGCGATGTGCGCACGGCCGAAGAGTTCGCACGCGGAACACTGCCCCATGCGCAGCACACACCCGGCGGCCAACTGCTGCAGGCGACCGACCAATACGTGGGCGTACGCAGGGCGCGCCTCGTGGTCTTCGATGGCGAAATGGTCCGTGCACCGGCCGTCGCGAGCTGGCTGGTGCAGATGGGCTGGGATGCGAGCGTGCTGCACGTCGCACCGGGCGCGCTTCAATGCAAGGCAATGGGTTCCGGCGACCCGCAACAACCGTCGGTGCACTTCACCAA
>JBDTQC010000071.1:0-10692 GCA_039932405.1 Ideonella sp. | reverse complement strand
CCCAGCATCAGCGCCGGGCTGCGCATCTGCACCTCACCGCTTTGCGGGTCGATGCGGGTCTCGACGCCGTCGTATTGCGGACCGACCGTGCCTTCCTGGTTCTTGCCGCTCACCGTCAGGTGCGACACCGCCAGGTTCTCGGTCATGCCGTAACCTTCGTTGATCGGCAGGCCAAGGCGGCGGTACCAGGCAAGCAAAGCCACCGGCATCGGCGCTGCGCCACCGGCGGCGAAGCGGCATTGGTCGAGCCCGAGTCCGTTCAGCACTTTGCGCCGGATGACGCCGCGGATGATCGGGATCGACAACAGCAGGTCTAGTTTGGCCTGCGGCAACTTGTGATTGATGCCCTGCTGGAATTTGACCCACAGTCGCGGCACTGAAAAGAAGATCGTCGGCCGCGCGCGTTGCAGGTCGGTTGCAAAGGTATCCAGCGACTCCGCGAAAAAAACGTGGAAGCCGGTGCTCAGCCAACCATGCTCGACCAATACGCGCTCGACCACGTGAGCCAGCGGCAGGTACGACAACATGCGGTCCTTCGAATCCATGCGGGTTCGAGCGACGCCGGCATCGATGGCCCAGGCAAACGTGCCGAAGCTGTGCATCACGCCTTTCGGCATGCCGGTTGTGCCGGAGGTGTAGATCAAGGTCGCCAGTTCATCGGCCTGGCGAATCACCTCGCCGGGCATCGGTTCGTTGCTTTTGCAGATGGCGTCCCAGCCCGGATAGCGGGCGATCGCATCGGCGGGCGACAGCGGGTAGCTGATGCAGGGCAGGCCCGCCGGCACGCCGGCTTTCATGGTGTCCCAGTCGTCGAGTTTGCCGATGAAGCAGGCCTTCGCCTCGCTGTGTGTCAGGATCTGACCGACCGTCTGGGCGGCGAGTGTCGGGTAGAGCGGCACCGAGACATGGCCGGCCATCCAGATTGCCAGATCGCTCATCAGCCACCAACTGCAGTTCTTCGACAGGATCGCGATCTTGGAGCCAGGCTCCCAGCCCTGCGATTTCAGATGCGTGGCCATCCGGCGCACCTGCTCCGCAACCTGTGCCCAGGTCAGGTCCATTACCGAACCGCCGCCCATCGGCTGGGACACACAGACAACATCGGGGGCGGTGCGCTCCCAGTGGTAAAGGCGCTGCAATGCCAGAAGCTTGGGTTCGATCACGGCCATGAAAACGGGTCCTTTGAGTGGCTGAGACAATGCGAGAGATCGAGGGTACGCCGCGGTCGGTTCTGTGCAAAATTGACGCGTAGCGCAACGAACCGAAGGTAACCGCAAAGGAAACTTCAAACTAGGGGGGTTCCCCCCAGCAGTTGCCAGCGACCTGCAGCGACAAGGGATCGATGATGACCACAGTGGTGTTCCGCGGCCAACGCATTGAAGCCGATGTTTTCGAGCCGCGCGTGCAGCGTTCGATCAGCGCGTTGCGCGCGCTCGGCGTGGGCGACGGCGATGTCGTCGCACTGATGCTGCACAACGGCCCCGAGCTGCTCGAGCTGATGTTGGCGGCGCGTGCCATCGGAGCGTATTGGTGTCCGATCAACTGGCACTTCAAGGTCGATGAATTGCGCCACATTCTGGAAGACAGCGCGGCGCGCCTTTTGGTTGTCGACGCAAGCCTCTGGCCTGGCTTGAGTGGTGCGGCGGCGCCACCACTGCAGGTGGTGCTGGCTGGTGATCACGCTGAATCGAGTTCGGGCCAGGCTCACTGGGCAGCGCTGCGCGATGCCGCCACGCCTGGCAGCCACGCGCCGGCGACGCCGCGCAGTGCGATGCTCTATACCTCCGGCACCACCGGTCGGCCGAAGGGAATTCGTCGCCAGCCAGCCACTCCTGAACAGGTGGCGCAGACCACCGATCGCCTGCGCCGCGTGCTCGGCTGCGAAACCGGCATGCGCGCCTTGCTCAATGCGCCGATGTATCACAGTGCGCCGAATTCGTTCGCGATGGTGGTGGCGCAGAACGATGGATTGCTGGTGCTCGAAGAGCGCTTTGATGCGCAGGCGACGCTGGCGTTGATCGAGCAACACGCGATCAGCCACGCCTACCTGGTGCCGACGATGTATGTGCGGCTGCTGCGCCTGCCAGACGTTATCCGGCTTCGCCATGACCTGAGCTCGCTGCGGTTCATCAGCTCGACCGGGTCGCCCTGCGCGCCGGCCGTCAAGCGAGCGATGATCGAGTGGTGGGGCCCGGTGATCCATGAGGCCTATGGCTCCAGCGAGCTCAGCTACATGACCTTGCTGACCAGCGAACAGGCGCTGCGCAAGCCGGGCTCGGCCGGGCTGCCCTTGCCTGGTGTCGAGTTGCGCATCCTCGACGAGGATGGCAAGCTGAAAGCGCGTGGTGAAGCCGGCTTGATCTACGTCAAGCCCGATCGGCTCGCCGACTTCAGCTACAACCACGGCGATTCGGCGCGACGTGCGATGGAGCGTGACGGCTATCTGACGATGGGCGATGTCGGCTACATCGACGCCGACGGCTTCCTGTTCATCGTCGATCGCTCGGCTGACATGGTGATATCGGGGGGCGTCAACATCTACCCTGCCGAGATCGAGGCGGTATTGCACCAGATGCCGGGGGTTGCGGATTGCGCGGTGTTCGGCATCCCCGATCCCGAATTCGGCGAAGGCCTGGCGGCCGCGGTGCTGCCGGTTGTTGGTGCAAGTCTGGACGCCGCTGCGGTGCAGGCCTGGTTACGCCAGCGGCTGGCGGGTTACAAGGTGCCGGCGGTCATCACCTTTCACGACGAACTGCCGCGCGAGGATACCGGCAAGATCTTCAAGCGCCGGTTGCGCGAACCGTACTGGCAGGGCGTGGAGCGGCGCATCTGAGCAGTGCGTCGATCACCGCACCTGCAGCGCTATGTGCGCGCCGGCCGGCTGTTCAACAATTGCCAGATCTTCGGCGCGGTCAGCGGCATTTGCAGTTTCTCGGCTGCGTGGCCGAGGCCGATGCGGTCGAGCGCGTCGATCACCGCAAGCACGGCCGCCGGCGTGGCGCCGATCGTGCCCAGTTCGCCTACACCCTTGGCGCCCAATGCGTTGGTGGTGCACGGTACCGAGGTATCGAATTCGGTCAGGTGGCCGATGAACGAATCGGCATGCGGCACGGCGTAGTCCATGAAGCTCGCGGTCGACAGCTGGGCCTCGTCTCCGTAGATCACGGCTTCGCTGAGCGCCTGGCCCAGGCCTTGCGCCACGCCCCCTTCGATCTGGCCTCGCACGATCGTCGGACTGATGACGCGGCCGATATCGTTCACCGAGGCATAGGCGACCACTTCGACGACACCGGTCTGTGGATCGATCTCGACTTCGCAGACATGGCAGGCATTCGGCCAGGATGCGCCGCCGACGGTGGTTTTGCCGCTCGCCGCGATCTGGCCATTGGTTTGGCGCCCGGCCAGCTCGAACAAGCCGATCTGCAGATCGGTGCCGACCACCGCGAAGCGGCCGGCGCGGTATTCGATGTCGCCGGCCGCCGCTTCGAGGGCCTGCGCTGCCAGTTCTTTGGCATGCTCGACGGTATTGAGCGAGGCCTGTCGGATCGCCGGCCCGCCGATGAACAACGAGCGAGATCCGGCGCTGCCGAAACCATTGGCACGGTCGGTGTCGCCCTGCACGATGCGGATGTTCTCAAGCGGTACGCCAAACACATCGACCGCCAGTTGCGCATAACTCGTTGCGATGCCCTGGCCCATCGCCTGCGTCGCCGAGACCAGCTCGATGATGCCGTCGGGCCGGACGGTGACACTGACCGTCTCTTCGAAGGCTTCGCCGCCGGTCCATTCCAGAAAGGTCGCGATGCCACGCCCGCGCAGGCGGCCCCGCGCAGCCGACTCGGAGTGTCGGGTCGCAAAGCCTTTCCAGTCGGCGAGTACCAGCCCCTGGTCGAGCATGCGCTCGAACGCGCCGCAGTCGTAGACCTTGCCCATTGCGTTGCAGTAGGGCATCTGATCGGGCCGGATCATGTTGCGCCGGCGCAGTTCGGCCGGATCGATCTGCAGCTTGCGCGCGGCCGCATCCATCAGGCGCTCGATGATGTAGATGAATTCTGGTCGGCCGGCGCCGCGGTAGGCACCCACCGGCGTGGTGTTTGTCAGCACACCGGTCAACTCGAAATCGATCACCGGAATGTCGTAGATGCTGGTGCTGACCCAGGCGCCGATCAGCAACTGGATGACGATCCCGGGTCCGGTTGAATACGCACCGATGTTGGCCTGCGATTTCATCCGCAAGGCCAGCACACGGCCGTCGGCATCGAGTGCCAGTTCGGCGAGGCTGCGCACGTCACGACCATGCACCGCCGAGATGAAATCTTCGAGCCGCTGCGAACACCATTTGACGGGCCGTTTCAACAACCAGGCGGCGTAGGCCACCACGATGTCTTCAGGATGAATGGCGCCCTTCATGCCAAAGCCGCCGCCCACGTCGCCCACTGTGACGCGAATCTGGTCGTCCTTCAAACCGGGGATGGTGGCCAATAGGGCGGTGCGCACGCCGGTGGGCATCTGACTCGAGATCGAGACCACCAGCCGGCCACTGTCCTGATCGACATGGGCCGCGGTGACGCGTGGTTCCATTGAACACGGTGCCAGCCGCTGGTTGACCAGGTCGAGCGACACGGCATGCGCTGCGCCGGCAAATGCGGCCGCGGCGTGTGCTGCACTGCCGTGGCGCATCTGGGCGGCGATGTTGTCAGCTGCTTCATGCCAGACAACTGGCGCGCCTTCGGCAACTGCGAGCGCCGGGTCTGACACTGCGGGCAGGTCCTGGTAGTCGATCGCCACCAGATCGAGCGCGTTCAGCGCCGCCTCGGTGCTTTCGGCGACCACCGCGACCACCGCTTCGCCGGCAAAGCGCACCATGTCGTGGGCCAGGGGCCGGCGCGGCGGGGCTTGCCCCGGGCTGCCATCGGGGCGCTTGAATGGCATGCGAGCCGGGATCGGCAACACGCCGGCCTCGACCAGACCGGCGCCCGTCAACACCGCGATAACGCCGGGCAAGGCTTGCGCGTCGGCGGTATCGATCGACACGATTCGCGCATGGGCATGCGGCGAGCGCAGAAACATCAGGTGCAACTGGCCGGGCAAGGTGGTGTCGTCGGTATAACGGCCGCGGCCACGCACCAGCGCCGGGTCCTCGATTCGCAGCACCTTCTGGCCACTGCCGAAGCGCAATGCGCTGTCTGTCAGGCTGTCGTTACTCATCCGCGCGCTCCTGGCGATGGGGTGAAACGCGAGCGTTCGGCAAGCAGCTCGGCGGCGCGGTGAACCGCCGCGATGATGTTGACGTATCCGGTGCAGCGACACAAGTTGCCATCCAGTGCGGCAGCAATTTCCGCATCCGCCGGGTGCGGGTTGTGGGCCAACAGGCCGACCGTTGCCATCACCATGCCCGGCGTGCAGAACCCACATTGCAGACCATGGCACTCGATGAAAGCCTGTTGGACCGGATGCAGTTCGGTTTCGCTGGCGGCGAGGTTCTCGATTGTCGTCACGGCGCGCCCCTGCACCTGCAAGGCCAGCACGCTGCAACTCTTCAGCGGCGCGCCGTCGACCAGAACCGTGCAGGCACCGCATTGCGCGGTATCGCAGCCGACGTGGGTGCCAGTCAGCTGCTGCTCGTTCCGGATGAAATCGACCAGCAAGGTGGTTGGCGCAATCTCGGCACTGACGGCGCGGCCGTTCAGCTGGATCTGGAAGGCATTCATGAGATGGCGGTATTTGGGTGCTGCGGCCGTCCGACGGCGGATCGGCCAGCATAGCGTCAAGCTGTCCACTTTGCAGCGCAGACCAGGCCGCGCGGCAGACATTCGGTACGATGCCGCCTGAAGCAGCAACGAGCACACCATGTCACTGGAAACCATTGAACGCCAGACCGGCGCCGAACCGACCGCCTCACTGATCGTGCTGCACGGCCTCGGCGCCGACGGCAACGATTTCGTGCCGCTGTGCAATGAACTCGATCTGGCTGCGGTCGGCCCGGTCCGGTTCGTCTTTCCGCATGCGCCGATGCAGCGGGTAACGATCAACAACGGCATGGTGATGCGCGCCTGGTACGACATCCTGTCGCTGGGCACCGGCGTCGACCGACGCGAAGACGAAGCCGGGTTGCGGGCCTCGATGGTCGAGATCGAGGCCTTGATCGAGCGCGAGCGTGAACGCGGCGTTGCCGCGGCGCGCATCGTGCTGATGGGTTTCTCGCAAGGCTGCGCGATGGCGCTGATGACCGGTCTGCGCCACGCCGACCGTCTGGCAGGACTGGTCGCCCTGTCGGGCTATCTGCCGCTGGCATCGCGCCTGCTGGACGAGCGCAGTCCGGCGAATGCCGGGACGCCGGTATTCATGGCCCACGGACGACGCGACCCGGTGATTCCGATCGAACGCGCCATCGCCAGCCGGGATGCGCTGGTTGCCAGCGGCCAGCCAGTCGAATGGCACGAATATCCGATGGAACATTCGGTTTGTGCGCCCGAACTGGCTGACTTGAATGCATGGCTGCTGCGCATGCTGGCTTGAGCGCCGAGGCTGACAACGGCGCTGAGCCGGCAGGCGCCGCAGCTTCGCGCAGCAGGCTCGGGCGCGGCGCTCGTTGGCTGCTGGTTGCGGTTGGAGCCTTCGTGCTACTGGCGTGCGGCTGGCTGGGCTTGGACAAGAGCCGGCCGCAGGACTGGTTGCCGGCTTTCACCGCCGCGTTGCATGGGCCGTTGGAGGACGGACCACCGTTCGACGACCAGTCCCTGCGTTTTTCCGATGTCACGCTGCGCCAGTTTGTGCCGCTGGCACTGCCGGGCAACAAGGTCAGACTTCAGTTCAGCAACCAGTTTGGGGACGCCGCGTTGCGAGTCGCGGCGATTCATGTTGCCTGGCGCGCGGCGGCAGGCGGCGCGGCAATCCGCAGTGGCACCGACAAACCGGTGACTTTCGATGGGCAAGCGGCGGTGCAGATCGCGGCGGGCCGGTCGGCCTGGAGCGATCCGGTCGAATTGCCGCCGTCAGCGCGCGCCGATCTCGCAGTCAGTGTGTATCTGAAGCAGCCGACACCAAGAGCGAGCTGGCATCTGACCGGCAGCCGCACCAGCTACCGATCCAAACCGGGCGAACATGTCGCATCGGTCGATTTTCCGATCGCACATTACGATCGCAGCATCTATTTTCTGGCCGGCGTTGCCGTCGAGACCGCTTCTGACGCCGGCCTGTGGGTCGCATTCGGTGATTCGATCACCGATGGCAACGGCCATTCGGTCGACCAGGATGCCAGCTGGCCTGCCCGGGTGACGCAGATCTGGCGCAACGCAGCGGCCAAGCCACCGGTCGGCTTCTTGAATGCCGGTGTCAGCGGCGGTCGATTGCTTTCCAGTGAAGTCGGGCCGAGTGGCTTGCAACGCTTCGACCGCGATGTGCTGGATCTGAAAGGGGTGCGAGGTGTCACGGTGCTGATCGGCATCAACGATCTGGCCGGGCAGGCGCAGGCTTCGCAGATGCCCTCGACCTTGCAGGCACTGATCGCTGCGCAGAGCCAGCTTGTCGAGCGCGCCCACAAGAGCGGCTTGAAGATTGTCGGAGCCACCTTGACGCCTGCACAAGGTGGCGTGTATGGGCGCCCTGAGGTCGAGCGTGCGCGGCAGCAGCTGAACCGGTGGATTCGAGAATCAGGTGGCTTTGATGCGGTTGTCGATTTCGACGCGGTTCTGCGCGACCCCGCGAGCCCGGATCGAATGCGCGGCGATCTGACCCACGACCAGTTGCATCCGAATGATGCAGGCTACCGGGTGATGGCCGACGCCGTGGTTCGGACATTGGCCGAAGCAGGGCTCGAGCGCCATTGATTGTCATGACGCTGCCGCGCGCCATCTGCCCTAAAGCTTGAAATCGTAGTCGACGATCAGCGGCGCGTGATCGCTGAAGCGCTGCGCCTTGTAGACCGCAACTTCCTTCGCCAGCGCGGCGATACCCGGCGTTGCCAACTGGTAGTCGAGCCGCCATCCCACATTGTTGGCCCAGGCCTGGCCGCGGTTGCTCCACCAGGTGTAGGCCTCGCCACCATCGTGCGGGCGCAGCGTGCGGTGCACGTCGACCAGCCCGAGCTCGTCGATTGCGCGGCTCATCCAGGCCCGTTCCTCCGGCAGAAATCCGCTGTTCTTCTGATTGCTGCGCCAGTTCTTCAGATCGATCTGCTGGTGGGCGATGTTGATGTCTCCGAGCAAAATGAATTCGCGCTCGGTGCGCAACTTCTGCAGGTGCGGAAACATCAGCGCCAGAAAGCGGAACTTCGCCTGCTGGCGCTCTTCCCCGCTCGATCCGCTGGGGAAATAGCAACTGATGATGCTGAGTCGCGGCAATGACGGGTGATTCGGCCGATCGAAGCGTGCCTCGACGTAGCGGCCCTCATCGTCGAACTCCGGATGGCCGAAACCGAAGCTGACTGCAGAGGGTTCGCGACGGCTGTACAGGCCGACGCCGGAGTAGCCTTTTTTCTGCGCGCAATGGAAGTGCCCGTGCATCCCGGCGATCTGCTCGAATCGCCCTTCCAGGTCACCGGCCTGGGCTTTCAGCTCCTGCACCCCCATACAATCGATTCGCATGCTTTCGGCCCACGGCAGCAGCCCCTTGTTGGCGGCCGAGCGAATGCCATTCAGATTCAACGAGACTAGACGGAACACGCAGATGCCTTCGAAAAACCCGGTCGATCAACGGTCGCCTGCAGCCGAAGCCGATGCGCTGGCGCTTGACTTCGTGCGTTTTTCGGTTGATGCCGGGGTATTGCAATTCGGGGAATTCAAGACCAAGGCCGGACGGCTGTCGCCGTACTTTTTCAACGCCGGTCTGTTCGACGACGGCGCCAAACTGGGCCGTCTGGCTGAATTCTACGCAGCGCGGCTGATCGACTGTGGTCTTGCGTTCGACATGATCTTCGGGCCGGCGTACAAGGGCATCACGTTGGCGGCCGCGGTGTCGATCGAGCTGGCACGGCGTGGCCGCAATCTGCCGTTCGCCTACAACCGCAAGGAAGTCAAGGACCATGGCGAGGGCGGCATGCTGGTGGGTGCGCCGCTGCGCGGGCGGGTGCTGATCCTCGATGACGTGATCTCGGCCGGCACATCGGTGCGTGAGTCGATTGCGCTGATTCGCGCGGCCGGCGCGCAACCGTGCGGTGTCGGGATCGCGCTGGACCGTCAGGAGAAGGCTGGCGAAGCGGGCGTCGATGCGCAGCACTCGGCGGTTCAGCATGTGCAGCGCGAATTCGGTTTGCCTGTCGTCGCGGTGGCCACGCTGGCCGACCTGCTCGAATACCTCAACCGGCAGTCCGATCCCGAACAGGCCGCCTATTTGCCTGCTGTTTCAGCTTATCGCAGTCGCTACGGCGCTTGAAAATCGAGTCTCTTCAGCCCGCTCGAGTTTCCCTTTCCAATGGTCCAATGTTGCGAACCCTGATTTTCGGCTGTGTGATTGCGCTGCTGGCCCAATCTGCTGCTGCGTCGATTTTCAGTTGCACCGACAAGAACGGACGCAGGCACACCGCCGATCGTCCGATTGCCGATTGCCTCGACCAGCAGCAGCGCATCCTGAATCCCGACGGCAGCTTGAAGACGATTCTGCCGGCTGCGATGTCGCCGCGCGAGCGCAACGCAGCCGAAGGGCGCGAGCGCGAAGCCGAGCGCGTTAAAACGGCCGCACAAGAGAGCATCAAGCGCGATCGCCTGCTGTTGCGACGCTACCCGAACACCGCGCTGCACCAGGCGGCGCGGGTCGACGCACTGCGCCAGGTCAATGCCTCGATCGAAGCCACCCGCCAACGCATCGAAGCCTTGCAGACGGCGCGCCAGCCCTTGCAAGTCGAGGCCGCGCGTTTTGAAGGCAAATCGATTCCAGGCGATTTGAAGCAGAGACTCAATGCCAACGATGCGATGCAGAAGGCGCAGCGGTCGCTGGAGCAGAACCAGACCCTCGAAGCAGAACGAATCAACCGGCGCTACGACGAAGAAGTCGCGCGCCTGACGCCGTTCTGGAAGTCGCCCGGCTCGTCGACAACCTCCGGCGATCCGCGCTGAAGCGCTATCAGTCGGCTCAGCCGAGCCGGGTCTTCAGCAGCTGATTGATCTGGCCCGGATTGGCCTTGCCCTTGCTCGCCTTCATCACCTGACCGACCAATGCGTTGAAGGCCTTGTCCTTGCCGCTGCGGTATTCGTCGACCGACTTCTGATTGGCGGCCAGCACCTCGTCGATGATTCGATCGAGCTCGCTGCTGTCGCTCATCTGACGCAAGCCCAGAGCCTCGATCAAATCATCGACGCTGCGGCGGTCACCTTGCCAGACCGCATCGAACAACTGTCGAGCGCCGCTGTTCGACAGCGTGCCATCGCTGATGCGACCGATCAGCGACGCCAGCACATCGGCTGCGAGCGGGCTGTCATCAATGCGGCGGGCCTGCGCATTGAGGCGTCGAGAAACCTCACCCATCAACCAGTTGGCCGCCAGTTTGGGTTCGCCGCTTTGTCTGGCCACAGCTTCGAAAAAGGCGGCCATCGCCTTGCTCTGCGTCATCATGGCCGCGTCGTGCGCGGGCAGTGAGTAGTCGCGTTGAAAGCGCTCGGTCATTGCCGCTGGCAATTCGGGCATGGACTGCCTGACGGCGTCGATCCAGGCCTCCGATATCACCAGCGGGGGCAGGTCGGGGTCGGGGAAGTAGCG
>JBDTQC010000070.1:0-10776 GCA_039932405.1 Ideonella sp. | reverse complement strand
GCGGCCTTGGTGGTTTCAGCGGCTTCGCCCATCGCGGCCTTGGCCACTTGCAGGTTCAGCTCGACCAGCTTCTCGACGCCTTCGAAAGCCTTGTTCGTCAGGCCAAAAAGGGTTTCGACGTTGGCTTTTTGTGCGGCCATCATTTGTTCAGGGGTCATCATGGTGAGTTTTCCGTTCAGATCAGGGTTACAGGACAACCAGCAAGGTTGAGGTACAGAAAGCTAAGAATGTTGCACTGCACCATGAGTCGAAGTATAGCTGGCGTGGGGCACTTTTCAAGTGTTTTTTGTTGCATTGCAGCAAAATAGTCCAGACACTCTAGGAACAGGCTCGATTCCGGCATGTGCACAATGTCCGGCCATGCGGGCCTACCACTCCAGCCAGTTCGTCCTGCCGCTGCCGGCGGGGCACAGCTTTCCGATGGGAAAGTACGGAGCGTTGCAAGTGCGCGTTGCCGCCGAATTGCCGGCTGTCGAACTGGTCGAGGCCGCAGCGGCAACCGATGGCGAACTGGCGCTGGTGCATACGCCGCGCTATATCGATGCGGTGGTCAACGGGCTGCTCAGCCCGGCCGAACAGCGCGAGATCGGATTTCCCTGGACCGAGCGCATGGTGCAGCGTTCGCGGCGCTCGGTCGGCGCAACCATCGAGGCCGGGCGGACCGCACTGGCCGAGGGCGTGTCGGCCAATCTGGCCGGTGGTACCCACCATGCATATGCCGACAAAGGCGCCGGCTATTGCGTGTTCAACGATGTGGCGGTGGCTGCGCGCCTGCTGCAGGCCGAATCGCATCGTCTGAACCGCCGCTTGCTGCGCATCGCCGTCATCGATCTGGACGTGCATCAGGGCAACGGTACGGCAGCCATCTTTCGCGACGACCCGACCGTCTTCACGTTGTCCTTGCATGGTGAGAAGAACTACCCGTTTCGCAAGGAGTCGGGTGATCTGGATGTCGGTCTGCCCGATGGTTGTCGAGATGAAGCCTACCTGGCAGCGCTCGACGAGTCATTGGACAAGCTGTGGGATCGCCACCGCGACGCCTTGCCCGGTCTGATCTTCTACCTGGCCGGCGCCGACCCGCATGAGGGCGACCGTCTCGGCCGCCTGAAGATCAGCGCCGACGGGCTGGCGCAGCGCGACCGCCGTGTTCTGGAGGCTGCCCGCCAGCGCGGGATACCGGTGGCGCTGTCGATGGCCGGTGGTTATGGTCGAGTGATCGACGATACCGTCGCTGTCCACTTCAACACGATGGCGCTGGCATCCCAGCTACAACGTCAATGGGCAAAAACCACGATGCATCCGGCAGTGGTCGGGAAGTCCGCGCGAGCGCTCGACGATGGAACAATGGCGGCATGAGTGCAGCCGTGCCAACTTCTCGACCACAGACGCAAACTCGCGACGCCTTTCGGCGATTTCGTCGGCTGGGTACCCGCTGGATGGACAACGATGCCTACGGGCATCTCAACAACGTCGTCTACTACAGCCTGTTCGACACGGCGGTCAATGCGATGCTGATCGAAGCCGGCGTACTCGACATCCATCACGGTGCCGTGATCGGGCTGGTGGTCGAGACCCATTGCAACTTCTTCGACTCGATCGCGTTTCCCCAGGCTGTCGATGCCGGCATCCGGGTCGGTCACGTCGGGCAGTCGAGCGTGCGCTACGAAATCGGATTGTTCGCTGAAGATGCACCTGTGGCGGCTGCCTGCGGTCATTTTGTCCATGTCTACGTCGAGCGCGGTTCGCGTCAACCGACCCCGCTTCCGATGCCGCTGCGTCGGCTGCTCGATCAACTGCAATGATCATCCCTGGAGACCGCGTGAATCCTGCTGCCACCGCCCCACCGACAGCCGAGCAAACGGCAGTGATCGATGCGGCCATCACGTCGCGAAAGTCGACACGCGCGTTCCTGCCGACGCCAATCGAGCGCTCGACGATCGAAGCGATCCTCGGCGTCGCGTCCAGGGCGCCCTCGGGAACCAATACCCAGCCTTGGAAAGTGCATGTGTTGACCGGCGCTGCACTCGACGGCCTGTCCGAGAAAATCCTGGTCGCATTCGACGATCCGGAGATCGCTGCCACCCACACCCAGGAATATTCGTACTACCCGGAGGAATGGCGATCCCCGTATGTCGATCGTCGTCGCAAGGTCGGCTGGGACCTGTACGGCCTGCTCGACATCGGCAAGGCCGACAAGGCCAGGATGCATGCTCAGCACGGCCGCAACTACGGCTTCTTCGACGCACCGGTCGGGATGATGTTCACCATCGACCGCGTGATGCGCCAGGGCAGTTGGCTCGACTACGGCATGTTTCTGGAGAACATCATGATTGCTGCACGCGCGCGCGGACTCGATACCTGTCCCCAGGCCGCATTCACGCCGTTCCACCGGATCGTGCTCGAGCACATCGGCGCATCGCCCGACGAGATGCTGGTGTGTGGCATGTCGCTCGGCTATGCCGATCCGCATGCCATCGAAAACACGCTCATCACCGATCGTGAACCGGTGGCGGCATTTGCCGTGTTTCACTCATGAACCGCCCAGTGCGCGGGTCCGGGCAGCGCGAAATCCCTGTTCCGTCGGCAGCCTGGAGCATTGGTCTGGCCGCGTTGATGCTCGCCTTGGTCCCCAGCGCCGCGCAGGCCGCCGAGTTCGATGGCGCCAGCCTGCGGGCCTGGTGGGGAATTCCATTTGCCGGCGTGTTGCTATCGATTGCCTTGTGGCCGCTGATCGCGCCTCAGTTCTGGCATCACCACTACGGCAAGATCGTCGCCGGCTGGGCGCTGGGGTTTTTCTTGCCGTTTGCGGCGATCTTCGGCGTTGGGGTGGCGATGGAAGGCTTCCTTCATGCGCTGGTCGCCGAATACATTCCATTCATCCTGTTGGTCGGCAGCTTGTACGTGATCGCCGGGGGCATCTTTCTGCGCGGCAACCTGCACGGCAGCCCGGCCCTCAATACGGGCATTCTGGCGATCGGTTCGGTGCTGGCCAGTGTCATGGGCACGACCGGCGCGTCGATGCTGCTGATCCGTCCGCTGATCCGCGCCAATGACAACCGCAAGAGCGTCGCCCATGTGGTGGTCTTTTTCATCTTCATCGTGTCGAATGCCGGTGGCTCTCTGACGCCATTGGGGGACCCCCCGTTGTTCCTCGGCTTCCTGAAAGGGGTTGATTTCTTCTGGACGGTGCAACACATCTTTCCAGAGACACTGTTCCTGGTCGGCAGCTTGCTGGTGATCTTTTTTCTGATCGACAGCTGGCACTATCGCAAGGAAGGAATCTTGCGCGCCGACCCGACCCCCGATTCGCCCACCGTGGGCTTCGAAGGTCAGATCAATTTCGTGCTGCTCGCAGGCGTGGTCGCACTGGTGCTGATGAGCGGGCTGTGGAAATCGGGTACCGCATTCGTCGTGGCCGGTGCCGATGTCACCTGGGCGAGCCTGGCGCGTGATGTCGGCCTGTTGATCCTGGCCCTCATCTCGATGCAGTTCGCACCGCTCGCGCCGCGCGAGCAGAACCAGTTCAACTGGGCACCGATCGCCGAAGTCGCCAAGCTGTTCGCAGCGATCTTTCTCACCATCATTCCTGTCATCGCCATGTTGCGGGCTGGCGTCGACGGCCCGTTCGGTGCCATCGTCAGCGCCGTCACCGGCAAAGACGGCCAGCCGCTGCCTGCCATGTATTTCTGGGCCAGCGGTCTGCTGTCGTCGTTCCTCGACAATGCACCGACCTATCTGGTGTTTTTCAACACCGCCGGCGGCGATCCGCAGGTGCTGATGACGACGCTGGCCACCACGTTGGCAGGCGTATCGGCCGGCTCGGTCTTCATGGGTGCCAATACCTACATCGGCAATGCCCCGAACCTGATGGTGAAGGCGATTGCCGAAGACCGCGGCGTCAAGATGCCGAGCTTCTTCGGCTACATGGCCTGGTCTGTCGCGGTGCTGGTGCCGTTGTTCGGCATCATGACCGTGATCTGGTTCTGAAGGCGGTTGCCATGAAGCCTGGCGTGTTGGTGGCGCGTGCCGTCTTTCCCGAAATCATCGATCGTTTGCGCGGGTTCTTCGAGGTGACGGCCAACCCGGACGATGAGGTCTGGAGCAAGGCGGAACTGACGCACCGGCTGGCGTCCAAGGTCGGCGCCTTCACGACCGGCAGCGAGCGCATCGATGCCGATGTGCTGGTGGCCAACCCGCAGCTCAAGGTGGTTGCCAACATGGCGGTGGGCTATAACAATTTCGATGTGCCAGCGTGTACGGCGCGAGGTGTGCTGTGCACCAACACACCGGATGTTCTGACCGAAACGACCGCCGATTTCGGATTTGCGCTGATGATGGCGACCGCTCGCCGGCTCACTGAAAGTGAACATGCGCTGCGCCGCGGCGAGTGGACCAAGTGGGCCTACGACATGTTCACCGGCAGCGATATCCACGCCTCGACACTCGGCATTCTCGGCATGGGTCGCATCGGACAGGCCATTGCACGCCGCGGCTCCAAGGGTTTCGGCATGCAGGTTATCTACCACAACCGGTCGCGCCTCGATCCGACCACCGAGCTGGCGCTGAACGCCCGCCATGTCAGCAAGAGTCAACTGCTGCAGCAGGCTGATCACCTGGTCTTGGTGCTGCCGTATTCGAGCGAGTCGCATCACGCCATCGGCGCCGCCGAACTGGCATTGATGAAACCCACCGCCTGCCTGACCAACATCGCGCGCGGCGGCATCGTCGACGATGCGGCGCTGGCGCAGGCGCTGGCGACACGCCAGATCGCCGCAGCCGGGCTCGACGTCTTCGAAGGCGAGCCGGCCGTCAACCCGGCATTGCTGGCGCTCTCGAACGTCGTGCTGACGCCTCACATCGCCAGCGCGAGCGTGGCCACGCGCCGCGCGATGGCCAACCTGGCGGCGGACAATCTGATCGCCGGGCTCGGCTTCGGGCCCGATGCCGGGCGGCCGCCCACGCCGATCAATCCGCAGGTCCTGGCAACCTGATCGCCGCCCACCTGGCGGGCCGCTGCCTGCGACAATCGACGCATGTTCCCTGAATACTGGCCTTGGCTGATCGGCGGCCTGGCCGTCTTGCTCGTGATCGGCCTTTTCATGCGATTGCGCAAAGACTCTGCCGCAGATCGCCGCGCCGAGTTGCAGACATCGGCAGTGCTGGCCGCCATGCAGCGCAGCAGCGAACGCATCGAACAGGAATTGCGCAACGAAATCGGCCGCAGCGCGTCGGGCACACGGGTCGAACTCGGACAAACATTGGGTGGCCTGCAACAGATGCTGCTGAACCAGCAGGGTGAGGTCGCTCGCTTGCAGAACGAGCAGATCGATCAGCTGCGCATCCAGCTCGGGACGATGCAGGCGACGGTCGCTCAGGCGGTGCAGACTGCGGCTCAGCTGCAGCAGGCCCAGGCGCAACAGTCGCGCGAGACGCAGGACCTGGCCCTGCAGCGCTTTGCAAGCAGTTTTGGCAGCCAGCTGCAGGCCCTGGCAGAGGGCAACGAGCGGCGTCTCGGCGAAGTCCGTGCCACGGTCGAACAACGGCTGACCAGCTTGCAGCAAGGCAACGAGAGCAAGCTCGAGCAGATGCGGCTGACGGTCGACGAAAAACTCCACGCCACGCTCGAGCAACGCCTGGGCGAGAGTTTCAAGCAGGTTGCCGAGCGGCTCGAGCAGGTGCACCGCGGGCTCGGCGAGATGCAGGTGCTGGCGCGCGATGTCGGCTCGCTGAACCGGGTGCTGACAAATGTGAAATCGCGCGGCATCTTCGGCGAGGTTCAGTTGGCCGGCCTGTTGGAACAGGTGTTTGCTGCCGAGCAATATGCGGCCAATGTCGAAACCGTCCCGGGCAGCGGGGCGCGTGTCGAATTCGCGTTGAAGCTGCCGGGCCGCCGCGAAGACGGCGCGCCGCTGTGGCTGCCGATCGATGCCAAGTTTCCGCGCGAGGACCACGAACGCCTGCTCGATGCGCAGGAGCGTGCCGACCTGCCGGCGGCCGAGGCCGCGGCGCGCGCAATCGAGCAGCGTTTGCGGCTGGAAGCCCGCAGCATTGCTGCCAAATACCTGTCTCCACCGCACACCACCGACTTCGCGATTCTGTTCGTTCCCACCGAGGGCCTGTATGCAGAGGCGCTGCGCCGACCGGGACTGGTCGAGGCCTTGCAGCGGGAGAGCAAAGTCATGCTGGCCGGCCCCACCACCTTGTTGGCGACCTTGAACAGCCTGCAGATGGGCTTTCGCACGCTGGCGCTGGAAAAGCGCTCGGCGGAAGTCTGGGAAGTGCTTGGTGGCGTCAAGACCGAGTTTGCCAAGTTTGCCGACATCCTGGCCAAGACCCGAAAGAAGCTCGAGGAAGCCGCCAACACCATCGAGCATGCCGAGACCCGGACGCGGGTGATGACGCGCAAGCTGAAGTCGGTCGAAGCACTGGGTGACTCGCAGAGTCGGCAGCTGCTGCCCGGACTGGACGATGAGGCTGTTGAAGCGATCGATGATGATCTTGCCTGATCCGGGCGCCGAACCCGACGCCGGCAGCGCTGCCGATCCGGTGCTGCGCACGCGCTTTTCTCGCGTGTTGCTGGCCCTCATCCTCGGTCAGATCAGCCTGCATGCGTGCATGACGGGCCTGCGCATGGCCGCGCCGCTGCAGGCCCTGCAACAAGGCCATTCCGAGTGGGCCGTCGGTGTGGTGTTGGCCTTGTTCGCATTGGCGCCGATCGCGTTGGCGTTGCCGGCCGGTCGCATGGCCGATCAGCACGGCTATCACCGGCCGTTGTATTTCGCGGTCGGCATGGCTTTTTTCGGCGGCGTGGCTGCAACCATCAGCAGCCACTATCTGGCGATGTGCCTGGCGGCCTTGCTTGCCGGTGCTGGTGCCAACTTCGGATTGATCACCATCCAACGCCGGGCAGCCAACCTGGCGGTCGACAACGTCGAGCGGATCCGCGTTTTCAGCTGGCTTGGCCTGGCGCCGGCGCTATCCAACTTCATCGGGCCGGTCACCGCGGGTTTTCTGATCGACCTGGCCGGATTCCGGGTCGCCTTCGCAGCGCTCGCGTTGATGCCGTTGGCTGCACTGGCCTGGTCACGCTTCGTGCCTGCCGAACCGCCGCACCGCGCACCGGAACCGAGTGACACCGGCGCACCGATCGAGCCCCGCAGCCGTTCCTGGGACTTGCTACGGATCCCGGCGCTGCGCCGCTTGCTGCTCGTCAACTGGCTATTTTCGGCGTCGTGGGATGTGCACACCTTTGTGCTGCCGATCCTCGGCCATGAACGCAACCTGAGCGCGTCGCAGATCGGGATCGTGCTGGGTTCCTTCGCGCTCGCAGTGGCGGGGGTGCGACTGATCATTCCGATTCTGGCGCACCGGCTCACCGAAGCGCAGGTGCTGACTTTTGCGATGTGCGGCGCGGCGCTGGTTTTCGCGGTGTATCCGTTCGCGCACATCACCGTGCTGATGACGCTGTGCGCGGTCCTGCTCGGAATGGCGCTCGGCGCGGTGCAGCCGATGATCTTGTCGAAGCTGCATCAGATCACACCCAGCCACCGCCATGGCGAGGCGATCGGGTTGCGCTCGGTGGCAATCAACACCTCGAGCAGCCTGATGCCCTTGTTGTTCGGCCTGGTCGGCGCGGCGATCGGGGCTGCCAGCCTGTTCTGGGTGATGGCGCTGGCGCTGGCGGCCGGTGCGCGTGGTGCGCGCAAGCTCTGAACCCAGCGACCCGACCCGGCCTTTTTCTCAGAAACGGATGCCGCTGGGGGCAGGTGGCGCAGCGACTGCTGGCGGTGGTGGGGCAACCGCGGGCGGCGTCGGGGCGACGGCCGGTTCGAGTGCCAGCGGTGTCGGGCCGGGCGCAGCGTAGTTTGGCGGCAGGCGCGATTGCTTCGGATACCCGGCCGCGTCCAGGTACGAGGACCACTGACTGCTCGAAAAGCCGCGCAGCACCTCTTTGCCGATCATCAGTGCGGGTAACTGCTTCGATCCGGTTGCGCGCTCGAGCGCCTCGCCGTCGCCGTCGTTGACCAGCTTCTCGTTGAACGGAATGCCGCGCTGCTGCAGATACTGCCTGCCAGCATCGCAGCCCTCACAGCCTTTCTGGCCGTACAGCGTGACGGGATAGCGGCTTGCCACCTGTCGCAACTCGAACGGCAAACTGGCCGTGGGCGAAAGCTGGCTGACCAGCCTGTCCTGCGCCATCACGCTCAATGGCATGCCGACGGCAAGACCCAGCGTCAACAGCTGGAATGATTGGCGGGTCAAAGCGCTGCGCTGACGCATTTCGAAATCCTCAATTCATGCCTTGATGTCTGAGCAAGGCCTCGATGCGCGGCTCCCGGCCGCGAAATTCCTTGAAGCTTTCCATCGCCGGCCGGCTGCCGCCAGCTTCGAGAACGGCCTTGCGGTAACGCCTGCCGGTTTCGACATCGAGAACACCTTGATCAGTTCCAGATTGCTCTTCGAAGGCGCTCCATACATCGGCGCTCAGCACCTCGGCCCACTTATAGCTGTAATAGCCGGCCGAGTAGCCGCCCGCAAAGATGTGCGAGAAGCCGTGCTGGAACCGGTTGAAAGGCGGTGGCGGCATCACGCTGACTTCGGCACGCACTTCGTCGAGCAGCGACTGGATGTCGCTTTCGCGACCTGGTTCGCCGTGCAGCCGGAAGTCGAAGAGGGCCATCTCGACCTGACGCAAGGTCTGCAGGCCACTCTGGAAATTCTTCGCGGCCAGCATCTTGTCGAACAGTTCGCGAGGCAATGGCTCGCCGGTGCCGACATGCGAGGTCAGCCGCTTGACCACATCCCATTCCCAGCAGAAGTTTTCCATGAACTGGCTCGGCAGCTCGACCGCGTCCCATTCGACGCCCGAAATACCGGCGACGCCGATTTCGTCGACCTGCGTCAACAGGTGGTGCAGACCATGGCCAAATTCGTGGAACAGCGTCGTGACATCGTCGTGGGTCAACAGGGCCGGCCGTTGCTGACCGTCGACCACCAGCGGTGGCGTGAAGTTGCAAACCAGATGGGCCACCGGTGTCTGCAGCTGGCGTGGAGGGCCGTCGGGTCGCAGCCAGCGGCCGCGCACATCGTCCATCCAGGCGCCTGGCCGCTTGCCGGTGCGCGCATATGGGTCGAGGTAGAACTGCCCGACCAGCTCGCCGGCGCGTTCGATGCGGAAGAATTTCACGCTGGGATGCCAGACCGGCGCCGCGTCAAGGCGGATCTCGACCTCGAACAGCGTCTCGATGATGCGGAACAGGCCATCCAGCACCTTGGTCTCGGTGAAATACTGCTTCACCTCCTGGTCGCTGAAGGCATACCGCGCCTGCTTGAGGCGCTCGCTCGCAAAGGCCATGTCCCAGGCCTGCAGATCGGCAAGGCCAAGTTCGCTGTTGGCGAATTCGCGCAACTCGGCCAGATCACGTTCGGCATGCGGGCGCGCGCGGCGGGCCAGATCACGCAGGAATTCCAGTACATGCGCCGATGATTCGGCCATCTTGGGGACCAGCGAGAGTTCGGAATAACTGGCGCGGCCGAGCAAGGCGGCCTCTTCATGGCGCTGGGCAACCAGCTTGCTCATCAACGCGCTGTTGTCGAGCGTCGATGCACCGAACTCGCTGGCCCGCGTCACGTGGGCTCGGTAGAGCGTCTCGCGCAGGTGGCGGTTCTCGCCATACTGCAGCACCGGGAAATAGACCGGAAAGTGCAAGCTCAGCTTGTGGCCGTCCTTGCCTTCGGCCTGCGCCTGTGCTCGACTGGCCTCGCGCGCATCTTCCGGAACGCCAGCCAGTTCGTCGGCGGTCGCGTAATAAGCGTAGCTGTCGGTGGCATCAAGCACGTTTTCCGAGAATTTCTGCGCCAGTTCGGCCTGGCTTTCCTGCAGTTGCGCAAAGCGCTGCTTGGCCACGCCGTCCAACTCGGCGCCCGACAACACAAAATCGCGCAGCGCATTCGACAAGGCCTTGCGCCGCGCCGGATTCAGCGCTGCCGACGCCGGACTCAGCATGACCGCCTTGTATTTGGCGTACAGCCGCTCGTCGGCGCCGAGACGGGTATGAAATTCGGTGACGCGTGGCAGGTTCTCGTTGTAGGCCGTCCGCAACTCGGGCGTATCGGCCACGCCGTTGAGGTGACTGACTGCGCCCCAGGCGCGCCCCAGGCGCTCGGTGGCGACATCGAGTACCTTCGAGAGGGCGTCGTAGTCGGCCGGGAAATCGTCTGCCGTCACCTTGGCCAGCGCCTGGTCAGCATCCCGGAGCAAGACCTGCACCGCGGGTCCGACATGTTCCGGGCGGATCAGGTCGAAGCGGGGCAGGTCGGAGAAATCGAGCAGGGGATTGGTATTCATCGCAGTCAGGAGATCAAACGGATTGGAGCGCCCCGCCGCCGACACGTTCCGCTGCTTCCAGGGTATTCATCAGCAGCATCGTGATCGTCATTGGCCCGACGCCACCGGGCACCGGCGTGATGGCCGACGCCACCTCGCTCACGCCCGCAAAATCGACGTCGCCGCACAGCTTGCCTTCGTCGTTGCGGTTCATGCCAACGTCGATGACGACCGCGCCGGGCTTGACCATCGGCGCGGTCAGCGTATTGCGGCGGCCCACCGCGACCACCACGATATCGGCCTGACGCGTGAATGAGGCCAGATCGACCGTTGCGCTGTGGCAGATGGTGACGGTGGCACTGGCTTGCAACAGCAACATCGCCATGGGTTTGCCGACGATGTTGCTGCGCCCGATCACGACGGCGTGCTTGCCACGCGGATCACAGCCG
>JBDTQC010000069.1:0-10965 GCA_039932405.1 Ideonella sp. | reverse complement strand
CCTCCGACCCCCACCATGTCAAGGTGGTGCTCTAACCAGCTGAGCTACGCGCCTGGAGCCGCTCAGTATACATCGGTTTCAAGCGTCGTTTCGGCCCATCAGGTGTCAGTTCCATGGGCCGTTTCGTCACGGCCCTTCAGCGCCGCCGTGCCTGGCGGACACCCGAGATGCGGGCGACTTGCGCCAGCACCTTCGGAAGCCGCTCGGTATCGCCGAGTTCGATCGTGAAGGTCATCCACGCGGTGCCGCCGGCCTGGTTCTTGACCGACTGGGTGTGCACCGCGCTGACATTCATCTTCTCCTTCGCGAACAGTTCAGTCACGTCACGCAGCAGGCCTTGCCGATCGGTCGCCTCGACCACGATATCGACCGGGTACAGCTTTTCCTGGCCGTCCTTGGGCTGCTTTCGATCCGTGCGGCCCCAGGTGACCGCAATCACGCGTTCGGGCGCGCGAACCATCATGTCGCGGAAATTGCTGCAATCCAGGCGATGGATCGCGACGCCGCGTCCGCGCGTCACGTAGCCACCGATCGCGTCGGGTGGTGCCGGCCGACAGCAGCGTGAAAGGCTGGTCATCAACGACTCGACGCCGACCACCAGCACCCCGCTGCCCTGCGGCGCGTCGCCGCCGCCGAGCCACGGCCGCTTCGAGGCGATCACCTGGTCGGCACTCGGTGGTGGTTCGGTCGGGCGCAGCAGGTTCTCGATGCTGCGCAGCGGAAGCTCGTCCTTGCCGATCACTTCGAACAAGGCGTCTGCCGTGCGAAAGCCCAGCTGATGCGCCAGGTCGCCAAGCTTGAGCGCCGTCTTGCCCTCGCGTTGCAGCAGTTTTTCGACAGCTTCGCGTCCGCGAGCGATGGTCTGCGCCTGCTGCAGCGAATTGAACCAGCTGCGAACCTTGGCGCGTGCCCGCGGGCTGTGCAGATAGCCGAGATCGGCGTTCAGCCAGTCGAGCGACGGCCCGCCTTCACGCGTGCTGACCACCTCCACGGTCTGCCCACTTTGCAACGGGGTATTCAGCGGCACCATCGCGCCATCGACCTTGGCGCCGCGGCAGCGATGGCCAAGATTGGTGTGCAGGGCGTAGGCGAAATCGAGCGGCGTGGCGCCGCTCGGCAGATCGACCACCGCCGCCTGCGGCGTGAACACGTAGATGCGCGGGTCGGCGATGGTGGCACGGGCTGCGGCTGCCGTATCGGCACCGCCGCTGCTCGCCTCGCTGAGATCGCGCTCCCAGGCCAGCAACTCGCGTAGCACCGCCTTGCGGGCCTCGGTCAGTTGGGCGTCGTTGTCGGCTACCGTGCTCGCTCCGGCATACGCCCGCGTCCCGGCCTCCTTGTAGGCCCAGTGCGCGGCAACGCCATGCTCAGCATGCGCATGCATCTCGACGGTGCGGATCTGCACTTCAACGGCGCGTCCGGCATCGTCGAGCACCACCGTGTGCAGCGACTGGTAGCCGTTCGGCTTCGGCTTGGCGATGTAGTCGTCGAATTCGCTCTCGATCGCCGTGTAGCGCCCATGCACCCGGCTCAGCGCCGCATAACAATCGGCGATCTGGCCGACCAGCACCCGGGTGGCGCGCAGGTCGAATACATGCTCGATGTCGAGCGCCTTGCCTTGCATCTTCTTCCAGATGCTGTACAGGTGTTTGGGCCTTCCCTGCACCTCGGCCACCAGGCCTGGCGCATTCAACAGCTCGGCCAGTTCGCATCGAAAGCGCTCGACGCTGCGTTCCCGTTCGACCCGGCGCTCGTCCAGCAGCCGCGCCACCGCATGGTAGTCGGTGGGCTGCAGGAAGCGAAACGCCAGATCTTCCAGCTCCCACTTGATCTGCCAGATGCCCAGGCGGTTGGCCAGCGGCGCAAACACCTGCATCGATTCGCGTGCCAATTCTTGCGGGCAACCGAGCTTGTTAGCTGCATAGAAGCGCAGCGTCTGCAAGCGCGACGCGAGGCGCAGCAGCACCACCCGCAGATCCTGTGAAAACGCCAGCAGCATCTTGCGCACCCGCTCGGTCTGCCGGGCATGGTGTTCCGCGCCCAGCTGTGCCGAGCGCGCCGCGCGCTGAATCTCGACCAGCTTGCGGGTGTGCATCACCAGGCTGGCATGTGATGAGCCGAAGGCCTTGCTGATCACCTCTTCCGGACGCTGCAGAAAATCGCCTGCGTAGACCAGGTAGGTGGCAGCGCGCATCGATGGCGCCGCGCCGATGGCTTCGAGGATCGCCACCACGCCATCGGCATGCGCCAGGGTGGCCTCGCCGGTATCGAGAGCCTGGCCGGCCAGCAGCGGCTCGGCGAAATCACGCGCGCGCTGCAATTCGCCAGCGGCATCGGTCGGGTGGTCGTCGGTCAGCGCAACGATCGCTGCGGCGGCGGGATCGATCTCGGTGGGTGTCGTGTCGTCGAGGCGGGTCTTCATCGGTCAGCGCAACAGAAACTCCCGCACGCACGCGATCTGATCGGGCTGCACGAGGGTTGGTGCATGGCCGACGCCGGCAAATTCGTGCAACTCGGCCTTCGGTCCGCGGGTGGTCATGGCCCGTGCTGTCTGCGCCGTCAGCAGATCGGAATCGGCGCCACGCAGCAGCAAGGTCGGACAGCGCAAGGCATCGTAGGCCTGCCACAAAGCAGCCTCGCCTGCGGCCGCGTATTCGGGTGTGATCGCCTTGAAGGGCACTGCGATCGCCGGGTCGTAGTGGGTGCTCCAGGCCGGCTTGCCGTCGGCGCCGGTGATCTGCTTGAGCATCGGCCGGGTCAGGGCCAGCCATTGTTCGCGAGTGTGCGGACCGAACCCTTCGGAGATCGTCAGCAGGTAGTCGGCAGCGGCCTCGACACTCGGCCATTGCATCGGCAGACCGAGGTAACTGCCGATGCGGCTGAGCGCCTGCGCACTGATCGCCGGGCCGACGTCGTTCAGCACAAGACGTTCGATCGGCGATTGCTTCAACGACGCCAGGCCCATGCCGATCAGCCCGCCCATCGAGGTGCCGACCCAATGCACGGTTTGCGCATTCAGCCGCGCCAGCAGGCTCACCATGTCGGATACGTAGGCGGGGATCTGATAACCCATCGGGTTGGCCAGAAAATCGGAGCGGCCGCGCCCGACCACGTCCGGACAGACCACGCGGTATGAGTCCTGCATCGCCTGCGCCAGTTGATCGAAGTCACGCCCCTGCCGCGACAGGCCATGCACGCAGACCAGCACCCGCGGGTTGTTCGCATCGCCCCATTCCCAATACGCCATGCGGTGCAGCCCGTTCGGGTCGAGGCAAGACACATGGTGCAGGCGCGGTTCGCTGGTGGGGGCAACGGTAGTCATGACTGGGCTGGAGCGGTTGTGTTTCTTGGCCTTGCGCGGCCGACGCCGGCGCGAGGGAGATCGAATCTTGCGTGCTGTCTTCTATGATCAATGCTAACAACCATCGGGAGTTCAACATGCTCAAGGGAAAAACGGCGCTGGTCACCGGATCGACCAGCGGAATCGGCCTCGGCATCGCCATCTGCCTTGCCCGTCACGGTGCCAATCTGGTACTGAACGGTTTCGGCGAAGTCGAAGCTGCACAAGCCAAGGTGCGCGAACTCGGTACCCAGGTCGGCTACCACGGCGCCGACATGAGCAAGCCCGAGCAGATCGAAGCGATGATGACCTACGCCGCGCGGGAATTCGGCGGCGTGGACATCCTGGTCAATAACGCCGGCATCCAGCACGTGGCGGCGATCGAGGATTTCCCGGCAGCCCGCTGGGACGCCATCATGGCGATCAACCTCAACTCGAACTTTCACACGATTCGCCTGGCCATTCCTGCCATGCGCAAGAAAAACTGGGGCCGCATCCTGAATGTGGCATCGACCCACGGCCTGGTCGCCTCGGCGCAGAAATCGGCCTACGTCGCCGCCAAACATGGCGTGGTCGGTTTGACCAAGGCGGTCGCGCTGGAAACCGCCACCACCGGCATCACGGTCAATGCGATCTGCCCGGGTTGGGTGCTGACACCGCTGGTGCAGAAGCAGGTCGATGCGCGTGTCGCCGAACAGAAGATCGACGACGCCGAGGCCAAGAAACAGTTGCTCGCAGAAAAGCAACCCTCGCTGCAATTCACGACTCCCGAGCAACTCGGTGAACTGGCGGTGTTCCTGTGCTCGCCAGCGGCCAACAATGTGCGCGGCGTTGCCTGGGCGATGGATGGTGGGTGGACGGCGCAGTAATCGCACCGATTCGGCGAGTCGAGACGCAAGCGCATTCCGTGGGAGCGCCTTCAGGCGCGATGGACTGGTGGTCACGCCTCCAATCGCGCCTGAAGGCGCTCCCACCAAATTTCGCAACGGCGCCAACGGCGATGATTGATCGCAAAGCGGCAGACTTGGCTGCGGCGCTATTTCAACAACTGCACTGAGCCATTCACCGCGACCGTGACGGTTGCGTTGCCGGCTTCGACCGGTAACGCCTCGTCGGATGACTTGGCCATCGCCATGGCGCGCATCTGCGGCGCATATTCGCGCGGCGGCGCATTCGCCGAGACGTTGACCTCGCGGATCACATAGCTGCTGTAGCCGAACAGTTTTGCAGCCTCCGCAGCACGTTCGCGGTAGTTGCCGACCGCTTCGGCGGTGACATCCGCTTCGGCCTTCTGCCGCTGCTCGCGCGACAGGCCATACGACAGGCGGGCGATGCTCATGCTCGTGATCCGGCCGGTCAACTGCGCGATGCTCGCCATGTCGCGGCCTTCGATGATCAGTTCGGTGCTGCCTTGCCAGCCGTTGGTCTGTCCCTTGGCCGTGTAGCGCGGCGACAGCGAGAAATTGCCGGCCTGCAATTCGACCTGACCAGGCTTGGCCACTTTGCGTGCTTCCTGCAGCGCCGCGTCGAGCGCCTGCTTCAGCGCGGTCTGGATGCTGCCGGCCTCGCTGCCTTCGCGTTGCGTCGACAACGTCACGCTGATCCAGTCTTTTGCCACATCGGTGCTGGCACTGGCCGACAGGCTGACCACGCCTTGTGGCGGCGTCGTTTCGGCACGTGCTCCGGCCGTCAGACCGAGTGCCAGCAGCACTGTACCGCTGATGATTGCGCGACGGGCATGCCGGTTGTTCATGATCATTGAATAGGCCTTCCTGAGAGATTGATGTAGGACTTGGAGACGAGATCCGCAACAAAGCTCCATGCTTTCATCCGGAGTTGTAACAGATGGTCAGATCACGCGAAAACACGCGTTTTAGCTGCGCAGAATGGTGCGTGTTACATATTCAGGATTGCGCCCAATGTCCACTGTTCCAGCCAATCGCGTCGATCGCATCGTCATTGTTGACGACGACGCCCGTATCCGAGATCTGCTGCGCAGGTACCTGTCCCAGGAAGGCTTCGACGTCTTGCTGGCCGAAGATTCCCGTGCGTTGAATCGCCTGCTGACCCGTGAGACCATCGATCTGATCGTGCTCGACCTGATGTTGCCTGGCGAAGATGGTTTATCTATCTGCCGCCGCTTGCGCGCCGCCAACGACCGCACGCCGATCATCATGCTGACCGCCAAGGTCGAGGATGTCGATCGGATCGTCGGCCTCGAGGTCGGCGCCGACGATTACCTGCCCAAGCCGTTCAACCCACGCGAGTTGCTGGCCCGCATCCATGCCGTGCTGCGACGCCGGCCGGCACTCGAGGCGCCTGGCGCGCCGTCGAAAGATGCGATGACGGTGACCTTCGGTCCTTTCGAGTTCGACCTGGCGCTGCGGCGCCTGTCGAAGGACGGCGAGGCGCTGGCGCTGACGACCGGTGAATTCTCGATGCTGAAGGCGCTGGTACGTCACCCGCGCCAGCCGCTGTCGCGCGACAAGCTGGCCCAGCTGGCACGCGGGCGCGAATTCGAGCCGTTCGACCGCAGCCTGGATGTGCAGGTCTCGCGACTGCGCAAGATGATCGAGCCCGATCCTGCGCAGCCACGTTATATCCAGACCGTATGGGGAGTCGGCTATGTCTTCGTTCCCGATGGGGTTGCCTGAGCCCGTGCGCACGCCTGCGGTGGTGCGTCCGCCTGACCGCGGGGGAAAGAACGCAATTCCGCCGTCGTCGCAGAAGCCTGCCAGACCTGCCAAGCCGAAAGCTGCCAAGCGGAGGCCGCCGAACCGGGTCGCGCTGAGCCTGTTCTGGCGCACCTTCTTTCTGCTCGCGGTGTTGCTGACCGGTGGTGTCTTTGCCTGGACGCAGACGTTTCGCGCGCTGGAGGACGAGCCGCGTGCCGCGCAGGCGGCGCAGCAGATTGCCAGCCTGGTAAACCTGGCGCGTGCGGTACTGACGACGGTGGACGGCATCAACCGGGTTGCGCTGGTCAAGAGCATGTCCGATCCGGGCAGCATCAAACTGACGCCGCGCGAACCCTCCGACCGTTGGACTGTCTACGAGCAAGACCGCTTCACGCGCGCCACCGGTGAGGCCTTGCGCAAGCGGCTGGGCCTCGACACGCTGGTTGCCAGCTCAGTCAACGGTTCGCCGGGGCTTTGGGTCGGATTCACGCTCGACAAGGATCCATACTGGATCCTGGCCGATTCATCCCGCCTGTCGTCGATGGCGACCAGCACCTGGATGAGTTGGGTCGGTATCGCGCTGCTGGCCACTGTGCTCGGATCGGCGGCGGTGGCGCGCCTGATCAACCAGCCGTTGCGCGACCTGTCTTCGGCGACCAGCCGAATCCGTGGCGGCGCATACGATTCGCGCCTCGACGAGACCACGCTCACCAGCGAGATTCGCGAAGTCAACATGGGTTTCAACCGCATGGCGCGCGAACTGGCCAAGGTGGAGGAAGACCGCACGGTGATGCTGGCCGGCGTCTCGCATGATCTGCGCACGCCGCTGGCCCGGCTGCGGCTCGAAACCGAGATGAGCGTGCAGGATGAAGAAGCGCGCCGCTATATGGTTTCCGACATCGCCCAACTCGATGCCATCATCGACAAGTTCATGGACTATGCGCGGCCCGGGCAGGTCAAGCTGGTTTCGGTCGATCTGGCGGCGCTGGTCGAGCGCGAGATGGGCAATTTTCGCGAGCCGAACCAGATCCGCATCGAGTCACGCGTGTCTGCGCATACCCGGGTGCTGGCCGACGAGACCGAGTTGTCGCGTGTCCTGCAAAACCTGTTCGAGAACGCGCGTCGTTATGGCCGCGACGGTGAGGAACAGGTGGCGCGGGTCCATGTCAGCGACGCCCGCCACGGCGGCGGTGTCACCCTGACCGTGCGCGATCATGGCGCCGGTGTGGATCCGGCCAAGCTGCATCAGCTTGCCACGCCGTTCTATCGCGGCGACGTGGCGCGCACCGCGGCAACCGGTGCCGGGCTCGGGCTGGCGATCGTCGACAAGGCGGTGCAGCGCATGGGCGGCCAGCTCGAGTTGCTCAACGCCAACGACGGCGGGCTGGTGGTGAATGTGCGGCTGAAAAAAGCCGCTTGATTTCAGGCCGCTGGCGCAGCGCTTCCGATCAACAGGCACACAGCGCGCGCCTCCATTGCTTCGCCGCGGCCGACCGGTCCCATCCGCTCCGCGGTTTTCGCCTTCACGTTGACTTGGCTCACGTCGACCGCCAGAGCCAGCGCAAGGGCCTGGCAAATCTTCGGCAGGTGCGGGGCGAGTTTCGGTGCTTGCGCAACGATGGTCGAGTCGATGTTGCCGATCTCCCAGCCGGCTGCGCGTACCCGACGCGCGGCTTCTGCCAGCAAGGCCAGCGAGTCCGCACCCTTGAAGCGCGGATCGGTGTCGGGGAAATGCCGGCCGATGTCGCCGAGTGCTGCGGCGCCGAACAAGGCATCGGTGATGGCGTGACACAAGGCATCTGCATCCGAATGGCCCATCAGGCCATGGCTGTGCGGGATGTTCACACCGCCCAGGATCAGTGGCCGGCCAGTCACCAGCGCATGAATGTCCCAGCCCTCGCCAATTCGGATCTTCGGCAGCTTCGCCATGGCCGTCGGTCCGGGTGCGTGATCACTCATGTGCGGCTCTTCAGCAGGCGCTCGGCCAGATCGAAATCAGCCGGGTAGGTGAGTTTCAGGTTTTCTGCCGATCCGCGCACCAGCAGCGGCGAATGGCCGATCGCTTCGAGCGCACTGCTTTCGTCGGTGACCGCTGGCCCCGCCGCCATCAGCGCATTGCGAAGCATGCCGATGCGAAACATCTGCGGCGTCTGGGCCAGCCATTTACCGCTGCGCGCCAGCGTGGCGTGCACCCTGCCCTCGCGTTCTTCTTTCAGGGTATCGGCCAGCGGCAGTGCAAGCAAGCCGCCGACCGAGTCGTTCCAGCAGGCATCGATCAAGTCGTCGACCTGCTCGGCGCGGATCAGGCAGCGTGCGGCATCGTGGACCAGCACCCAATCGTCGTCAGCGGCGCCTTGCTCGAGCAACGCGACCAGGCCGTTGGTGACAGTTTCAGCGCGGGTCGCTCCGCCGCAGCGGGCGAGCCTGATGCGCGGGCTGGTAACGGCATTCAGATGGCGTTCGAAATCGCGATCTTCGGCCGCGACGACCACCAGCAGGGCCTGCAGACGCGCCACTTTCAGCAGCGCAGCGAGGGTGTGCGCCACCATCGCCTGGCCGGCCAGATGGACATATTGCTTGGGCTCGCTCGTTCCCGCACGGGTGCCGATCCCGGCACACGGGATCAAGGCAAAACAGCGTGGGGTGTTGGCCAGTTGAGGAGATTGCATGCAGCGGTGCCGACAGCGCGGGCTGAGCGGCCGCGCGAAGTATAGGTGCCTGCCAACGTCTGGCCGGCTGCCTCCGCGCCACACGGCGAAGCGCCAGACGACCAAGCGCCAGCCAACGTCACGCCAGCCAACGAGGCGTCGACCGAAAAACCCGTTCACCGAACGCAGGCGACGCCCTTCCCTACAATTGAAGTTTGCACGCCCCGACGCCGCCGCGCCGGGGCGCTCTGCATTTCAGACCGATTCATGCAACTGCCCGTCATCGCACCCGGAAAACGATTCACGCTGCCGCGCCCGCTCGCTTCGGCCGATGCACTGCTGCTGGCAAAGATGGCGGCGCAACAAGCGTCACAGCAGCACCTGACGGTCATCGTCACGGCCGATCCGGCCGATACGCAACGGCTCGAAGGCGAATTGGCGTTCTTCGCGCCAGAACTGCGAATCGCGGTGTTTCCCGATTGGGAAACACTGCCCTACGACACCTTTTCGCCGCACCAGGATCTGATCTCCGAGCGTCTCGCCACCTTGTGGCGGATCCGGCAGAACGAAGTCGATGTTGTGCTGATGCCGGCGTCGACCGCGCTGGTGCGGCTGGCACCGCCGAGCTTCCTGGCCGCCTACACCTTCAATTTCAAGCAGAAGCAAAAACTCGACGAGCAGGCGCTGAAAGCCCAGCTCACATTGGCTGGCTACAGCCATGTCAGCCAGGTTGTCTCGCCGGGCGAATATGCGGTGCGTGGCGGATTGATCGACTTGTTTCCGATGGGCTCGGCGGTGCCCTATCGGGTCGACCTGTTCGGCGACGAAGTCGACAGCATCCGCACCTTCGATCCCGATACCCAGCGCAGCCTCTATCCGGTGCCGGAAGTGCGCCTGTTGCCCGGCCGCGAATTTCCGATGGACGAGGCGGCGCGTACCGCCTTTCGGTCTCGCTGGCGCGAGCGCATCGAGGGCGACCCGACCAAGGTGCGCCTGTACAAGGACATCGCCACCGGCATCGCGACTGCCGGCATCGAGTACTACCTGCCGTTGTTCTTCGATGAAACCGCAACCATCTTCGACTACTTCGGCGCCGGTACGCAGCTCGCACTGCATGGCGAGGTCGACGAGGCGTTGAAGAAGTTCTGGGCCGATACCCGCGAGCGGCACCGCTTTTTGCAGCACGATCGCGAGCGGCCGCTGCTGCCGCCGGAAGACCTGTTCCTGAAACCGGATGACTTCTTCACGCTCGCCAGCGGTTTCGCCAGCTTGTCGCTGCGCGGCCGTGAGCCGGTCGAATGGGCGCGGCCCTTGCCCGATATCAGTGTCGATCGTGGCTCGCCCGACCCGCTGAAAAAGCTGCAGATCCACCTCGGCCAGACGCCGCACCGGGTGTTGATCGCCGCCGAGAGCCAGGGCCGGCGCGAGAGCCTGCTCGAACTGCTGCGTGACAGCCGGATCGATCCGCCCAGCGTCGCATCGCTGGCCGATTTCGTGGCGGGTGACGAGCCGGTCGCGATCGTCGTCGCGCCCTTGGCCGAGGGTTTTTTCTGGCACGAACCCGATGCCTCGACGACGATCCAGTTCCTCACCGAAACCGAGCTGTTCGCCACCTCGCCGACCGCCCGGCGCAGGCGCAAGCAAGAGCAGGTCAGCGATGTCAATGCGCTGATCAAGGATCTGTCCGAGCTGAAGGTCGGCGATCCGGTGGTGCACTCGAACCACGGCATCGGCCGCTACGTCGGGCTGCGCCACATTGATCTCGGCAATGACGAAGGCGGCGCCAGCGAATTTCTGCACCTGGAATATGCCGACAAGGCGACGCTGTATGTGCCGGTTGCGCAATTGCACCTGATCAGCCGCTACACCGGGGTCAGCGCTGACGAAGCGCCGCTGCACCGCCTGGGCTCGGGCCAGTGGGAAAAGGCCAGGCGCAAGGCCGCCGAGCAGGTGCGCGATACCGCCGCCGAGCTGCTGAATCTGTATGCGCGCCGCGCCGCGCGCGAAGGCTATGCGCACCGCTTCGCGCCGCACGACTACGAAGCCTTCGCCACCAGTTTCGGCTTCGAGGAAACCGCCGATCAGAAGGCCGCGATCCATGCCGTCATTCAGGACATGATTTCGCCGTTGCCGATGGACCGGCTGATCTGCGGCGATGTCGGTTTCGGCAAGACCGAGGTCGCATTGCGCGCCGCCTTCGTCTCGGTGCTCGGTGGCAAGCAGGTGGCGATCCTCGCGCCGACCACGCTGCTGACCGAGCAGCACTACCAGAATATCGTCGACCGCTTCGGCCGCTGGCCGG
>JBDTQC010000068.1:0-10967 GCA_039932405.1 Ideonella sp. | reverse complement strand
GGAGCGTAGCGGCCGCTGGTTTTGTACAGGAAGTCGGCCGTTTCGCTGAGGACGACGAAGCCGTGAGCGAAGCCCGGCGGGATCCACAACTGGCGGTGGTTCTCGGCCGTCAGCTCGTAGCCGACCCAGCGACCGAAATTCGGGCTGGAGCGGCGCATGTCGACCGCGACGTCGAAGACCGCGCCCGACGTGCAGCGCACCAGCTTGCCCTGCGCGTGCGGGTCGAGCTGGTAGTGCAGGCCGCGCAGCACGCCGCGCGAGGAGCGGGAGTGGTTGTCCTGCACGAAATGCACGTCGTAGCCCAGCGCGTCATTGAAGCGTGCTTCGTTCCAGCTCTCGGTGAAGAAGCCACGAGCGTCGCCGAACAACTTGGGCTCGACGACCAGCACCTCGGGCAGGGCGGTGGGGGTGACAGTGAGCAGCGTCGCAGCGGTCATCAGTAGGCCCGGTCCTTCAGCAGCTTCTGTAGGTACTGGCCGTAGCCGTTCTTGGCCAGCGGCTTGGCCAGGGCCTCGAGTTGCTCGGCCGTGATCCAACCAGCACGGAAGGCAATTTCCTCCGGGCAGGCAACCTTCAGCCCTTGGCGCTTTTCAAGCGTGGCGATGAACTGGCCGGCTTCCATCAGGCTGTCGTGCGTGCCGGTGTCCAGCCAGGCATAGCCGCGCCCCATGATCTCGACATCGAGCTGGCCCTCTGCGAGGTAGCGGGCGTTGACCGCAGTGATCTCCAGCTCGCCGCGCGCCGACGGCTTGATGCTGGCGGCGATGTCGCACACTTGATCGTCGTAGAAGTACAGGCCCGTCACCGCGTAGTTGCTCTTCGGCTGCTTCGGCTTCTCTTCGATACTCAGCGCGCGTCGCTGGGCATCGAATTCGACCACGCCGTAGCGCTCGGGGTCGTTGACGTGGTAGGCAAACACCGTCGCGCCAGTCTCCCGCACGTCTGCCGATTCGAGCAGCTGCTGAAAACTGTGGCCGAAGAACAGGTTGTCGCCCAGCACCAATGCGCTCGGGTCTCCGGCGATGAAATCGCGCCCCAGGATGAAGGCCTGCGCCAGCCCATCCGGACTCGGTTGCACGCAGTAGGTGATGTTCAGTCCCCAGCGCGCGCCGTCGCCGAGCAGCGCCTCGAAGCGCGGTGTGTCCTGCGGTGTACTGATCACCAGGATGTCGCGGATGCCGGCCAGCATCAGGGTCGACAAGGGGTAATAGACCATCGGCTTGTCGTAGACCGGCAGCAACTGCTTGCTGATCGCCAAGGTGGCCGGATGCAGCCGGGTGCCGGAGCCGCCGGCGAGGATGATGCCTTTGCGAGTCATATCGTTCTCGTTTTCATGAACCCAGCACTTCGGTCAGCATGCGATCGACGCCGACCCGCCAGTCGGGCAGCGTGACGCCAAAGGTTTCGCGCAGCTTGGTGGTCGCCATGCGCGAATTGCCGGGCCGTTTGGCCGGTGTCGGGAATGCGCAGGTCGGCACCGCCTCAATGGCGTTTGTCGCCACCTTGATCGGCTGGCCGGCGCTGCGCGCGAAATCGATCACGTGACGGGCATATCCGTGCCAGCTGGTTTCGCCTGCAGCGACTGCGTGGTAGGTGCCGGCAACCTCGGGCCGTTGCAGCGCTGTTCGCAGTGCATGCGCACTCAGATCGGCAAGCAGCTCGGCGCCAGTCGGTGCACCGATCTGATCGTTGATGACCTTGAGCTGATCGCGCTCTCCAGCCAGGCGCAACATGGTCTTCGCAAAATTGCCGCCGCGCGCTGCGTAGACCCAGCTGGTGCGCAGGATCAGGTGGCGGCAGCCACTGGCACGGATCGCTGCTTCGCCCTCGAGCTTGGTGCGGCCGTAGACGCTGAGTGGGCCGGTCTGCGAATCCTCGACCCACGGTGTGCTGCCGCTGCCATCGAATACGTAGTCGGTGCTGTAGTGCAGCAACCAGGCGCCACTGGCGGCCGCCTCACGAGCCAGCACGCCGGGCGCGCTGGCGTTGATGGCGCGCGCCAGCTCGGGCTCGCTTTCGGCCTTGTCGACGGCGGTGTGGGCGGCCGAATTGACGATGATCTGCGGCGCAATCGCACGAATGGTGGCGGCCAGTGATTCGGGCTTCGAGAAATCGGCGCTGAATTCGGTGCTGTCGAAATCCAGCGCAACCACTTCGCCCAGGGTGGCAAGCGAACGCTGCAATTCCCAGCCGACCTGGCCGCCTTTGCCCAGCAACAGGACTCTCATCAGCGACGAGCCTCGCTCGCCGCGAGTGTTGCGTCGGGTTTTGCGGCGGCGTCTGCGTCGTCGCGGCCGCCGTAGTTGCGGTCCACCCATTCGCGGTAGGCGCCGCTTTGAACACGGCCGACCCAATCGGCGTGATCCAGGTACCACTGAACGGTCTTGCGGATGCCTGTCTCAAAGGTTTCCGCCGGCTTCCAGCCGAGTTCGCGTTCCAGCTTGCGGGCGTCGATGGCATAACGGCGATCGTGACCCGGCCGGTCGGTCACATAGGTGATCAGCCGTGCGTAAGCGCCTGCCGGGTCGGGACGCAACTCGTCGAGCAGCGCACACACGGTGTGCACGATCTCGAGGTTGGGCTTCTCGTTCCAGCCGCCGACGTTGTAGGTTTCACCGACCCGCCCGCGCGCCAGCACCTCTCGAATCGCCGCGCAGTGGTCCTTCACGTACAACCAGTCGCGCACCTGCTGGCCGTCGCCATAGACCGGCAGCGGCTTGCCAGCCAGCGCATTGACGATCATCAGCGGGATCAGCTTCTCGGGAAAGTGGAACGGACCGTAGTTGTTGCTGCAATTGGTGGTCAGCACCGGCAGGCCGTAGGTGTGATGCCAGGCGCGAACCAGGTGGTCGCTGGCGGCCTTGCTCGCCGAATACGGGCTGTTCGGCTCGTACAGGTTTTTCTCGGTAAACGGCGGATCGGTCTTCGACAACGAGCCGTAGACCTCGTCGGTCGACACATGATGAAAGCGAAACGCTGCCTTGTCCGCGTCGCCCAGGTTCATCCAATGGCCACGCGCTGCTTCGAGCAAGGTGAACGTGCCTTGCACGTTGGTCTGCACGAAGGCACCGGGTCCGTGAATGCTGCGGTCGACATGGCTCTCGGCCGCGAAGTGCACCACCGCGCGTGGCTGGTGATCGGCAAACAGGCGATCGAGCAGCGCTCGGTCGCCGATGTCGCCTTGCACGAACACATGGCGGACATCGCCGTCGAGCGCGGCCAGGCTCTCTCGGTTGCCGGCGTAGGTCAGCGCGTCGAGGTTGACGACCGCCTCGTCGCTTTGCGCCAGCCAGTCGAGAACGAAATTGGCGCCGATGAAGCCGGCGCCGCCGGTTACGAGGATCATTTGTGGCCTTGGATGTACAAGAGCATGGGCAGCGAAATGGCTGGGACGATCACCAGCACACGTTGGCTCAACAGCTTGATTTTAGGTGGCCCGCGCAAGGGCACTCGGGTGGTGATGTCCGGGAAAATGCTGCACGCGCGATAATCACGCATGATTGAAGCTCCACAACTGGTCGACGGCGCAACGCCCGAGACCACAGCAGCCGCTCCCGCGCCTGCTCGATTCGACACCCTTCCGCTGGACCCCAAACTGCTTCGCGCAGTGGCAGATTCCGGTTATCTGCTGATGACGCCGATCCAGGCCAAGGCGATTCCGGTCGTGCTGGCGGGTCGCGATGTGATGGGCGCTGCCCAGACCGGCACCGGCAAGACCGCGGCATTTTCGATTCCGCTGCTGCAGAAGATGTTGCGCCACGAGACCTCGAGCGTTTCGCCCGCGCGCCATCCGGTGCGTGCACTGGTGATCGCTCCCACGCGTGAGCTGGCCGACCAGGTTGCCAACAACGTCAAGACCTATTCGCAACATACGAAGCTGCGTGCCGCGGTGGTGTTCGGTGGCATCGACATGAAGCCGCAGACAGCCGAGCTGAAGGCGGGTGTCGAGGTGCTGATCGCCACCCCCGGACGCCTGCTCGACCACATCGAAGCGAAAAACTGCGTGCTGAACCAGGTCGAATACGTGGTGCTCGACGAGGCCGATCGCATGCTCGACATCGGGTTCCTGCCCGATCTGCAGCGGATCCTGAGTTATTTGCCGAAGCAGCGCCAGACCTTGCTGTTCTCGGCCACGTTCTCGCCCGAGATCAGGCGCTTGGCCGAGAGTTACCTGCAGGACCCCGTGCTGGTCGAAGTGGCGAGGCCGAATGCAACCGCCACCAATGTCGAGCAGCGCTTTTTCAGCGTTCAGACCGACGACAAACGAGCTGCGGTGCTGAAGTTGATCAAGGATCGCAGCCTGACTCAGGCGTTGATATTCGTCAACTCCAAGCTCGGCTGTGCGCGCCTGGCGCGATCGTTCGAACGCGACGGTCTGCGCACGACGGCGCTGCACGGCGACAAGTCGCAAGACGAGCGGCTGAAGGCGCTGGACGCTTTCAAGGCCGGGTCGGTCGACGTGATGGTGGCCACCGACGTGGCCGCCCGCGGACTGGATATCGTCGACCTGCCGGCGGTCTTTAATTTCGACGTTCCGTACAACGCCGAAGACTATGTTCATCGCATTGGCCGCACTGGTCGGGCCGGCGCCTCCGGGCTGGCCGTGACGTTGGTCACCCGAGACGATGCCCGGCTGGTGAGTGACATCGAGGCACTGATCAAGAAGAAGATCGAACTCGAGCCACTGGAACTCGATGATGCGCCGCCGCCTGCCCGACGAGAGTATCGGGAGCGATCGCCTCGCGAAGGCGTGGCCGAATCGGCTCCCAGAGCCCCCGCGCGCAGCAACCCGCAACCCGCGCGTGATCCGTTTTTCGACAAGCCTTACGAAGCGCCGGCGGATGCTCGGCCGAGTTGGGAAAAAGCAGCCGCAGTGCCGGTCGCGCGCGGTGTGTCGGCGAATATCAAGCCGAAGAAGAAAGTGGCCGCACTGTTTGGTGCGAAACCGGCGGAATCGAGTGCCAATGTGCTGGAGGCGGCGGACCAGTCGGTGAACTGAGTGCGAGCTCAAGCCTCGGTCGCCAGCATTGAAAAAACAGTCGGCACGTCGGTTGGCAGGGTCCACCCGCGTTTGCGCCACTCGGCGACCGTCGCGCTGCGATTGACACCGGCCGGCAGCGTCAGACCGCAGGCGGCGGACAGCCTCGTGGCGGGTTGCAGCGCAGCGAGCAGCGCCGCCAGCAATGTCTGATTTCGGTACGGCGTCTCGATCATCAACTGGGTCTCGCCGTCGCGCCGCGATCTGGCCTCCAGTTCGCGTAGACGCTGCGTACGCGCGGCGGCGTCGACCGGCAGATAGCCGACGAAGGCAAAACGCTGCCCCTGCAAGCCGCTGGCTGCCAGGGCGAGCAGCAGCGAGCTCGCACCGGCCAGCGCGACCACTTCGATTCCCCGATCGTGGGCGGCCTGGACGAGCCCGGACCCGGGATCAGCGACAGCCGGCAGGCCGGCCTCCGACAACAGCCCGATGTCGTTGCCGGCGAGCGCCGGTGCGAGCAGTTGATCCCACAGCTCGCGAGTCGGTGCGCCGCGCGCCGAACCGCCTTTGCCAGGGCGTGGCAATTCGGTGATCGACAAGGATTGCAGCGGTGCGGCCAGCGGCACGATTGCGTCCACCCGCTTGAGCAAGGCCCGGGTGGTCTTGGCGTTTTCGCAAACCCAGTGGTCCAGGCGGGCGGCGATCCGGATCACGCCCGCAGGAAGCACGTCATCCAGCTCGGCCTGGCGGTGCGTGGCGGGCAGCCCGAAGTCGAGTGCGTTGGGCACCAGGTAGAGCCGACCACAGCGAACGGCAGTCATCGAGCAGCTTTCTCGTCGCCGGGCGGACTGGCCAGCGGGTCGATGCCTGCGCGGCGCAGCAGTTGCGCTGTCTTGATCATTGGCAGGCCGATCAGCGCGGTGGCGTCATCCGAACGGATCGCCGTCATCAAACTGATTCCCAGTCCCTCGCATTTGGCACTGCCCGCGCAGTCGTAGGCTGGTTCGAGTTGCAGGTAGCGCTCGATCTCGGCATCGCTCAGGTCGCGCATCCGGACCTCGACTGACTCCCGATCGGCGGATTCGAAATCGAGCGCCGCGCAGACCACGGCCACCGCGGTTTCGAAACGGATCGTCTGCGCACGCATCGCGCGAAGTTGCGCTGTCGCATTGGCATGATTGCCGGGTTTGCCGAGGATTCGGCCGTTCAGATCGGCAACCTGGTCGGAGCCGATGACGACCGCTTGTGGAAACTGCCGGGCCACTGCCCGGGCCTTGGCGAGCGCCAGGCGCGTCGCCAGTGCATGACTTGCTTCGCCGGGCTCGGCGGTTTCGTCGACCAGCGGCGAGACGACCTCGAACGGCAGTTTCAATCGAGCCAGCAGTTCGCGTCGGTACGGCGATGTCGAGGCAAGAATCAAGGTGCGGGTGAGCGTGCGAGAGGTGGCCATGGCCAATTGTCCAACAGGCGAAAGCACTCGTGGCGAGCCGCCTTACACTGCGGCCATGCGAGGCAAATCCTTTGATCCCCGGCACCTCGATGTGAGGGCCTTTGCGGACCGCTCGGCAGCGTTGGAAGGTGAACTCGACCTGCGCAGTCTGCAGCGCCTGAGCGCCAGCAGCCATGCCGATGCACCACCGGGTGCCGATGAAAAGCTGCACTGGCGGGTCAGCGGCGAGATGCGGGCGACGCGCGGCTCGCCGCCCCAGCCGTGGCTCAGGCTGCATGCTGATGCGGTGGTGCGCCTCACTTGTCAGCGCTGTCTGCAGGCGGTCGAGGTCCCGCTGCAGGTCGATTCCGAGTTTCGCTTCGTCGCCGATGAAGCCACGGCGGCCGAACTCGACGCCGATGCCGAGGAAGATCTGCTGGTCGAATCACGCACATTCAACCTGTCCTCGCTGATCGAAGACGAAATGCTGCTGGGCTTGCCCCTGGTGCCTCGGCACGAAACCGCCTGTCCCGAGCCGTTGCAGCCGACCGCCGAACCGGCCGGCGTTTCGGTCGAGCTCGAGCAACGCGACAAGCCGTTCGCGGCACTGGCTGGACTGAAGGTTCGCAAGACCGGCGAATGATCAGCCCCATGGTTCCACCACGATCGACATGCTAGAATTGCAGGCTTTTCAGAGCGCGCCTTCGCCATCATCGGCAGGAGGATGCGCTGCGTGCCTCGGCGATGGTGTCCGAGGCAGCATCAGGAGAATCCGATGGCCGTTCAACAAAACAAGAAATCCCCTTCGAAGCGTGGCATGCACCGCTCGCACAATGCAGTGGCCGCTCCCGGCACCGCAATCGAGCCGACCACCGGCGAAGTGCATCTGCGTCACCACATCAGCCCGACCGGTTTCTACCGCGGGCGCAAGGTTCTCAAGAGCAAGGCCGACGCCTGATCTGGCTGGATCGCGAACATCGCGCCGTCCATTTGGCGCATGCCGTTGATCATTCTGTTTCCAGAGTCATGCGTCAGCCTTTGAGGTGGGCGTCGCCAGCTGCGTTCCAGTTGCCGCATGAGCACTGACTTGCAGCGCCGCACGGCGACACCACTTCCAGGTGAGAAGGCAATCGTGCGGCTGGCTGTCGATTGCATGGGCGGCGACCACGGCCCTTCGGTCACGCTGCCGGCCTGCAAATCCTTTCTCGATGCTCACTCGGATGTCGAACTGATCCTGGTCGGCCGCGCCGAGTTGCTGACCACGGCGCAGAATTGGCCGCGCTGTCGCATCGTCGGAGCCAATGACGTCGTCGAGTCGGACGATTCGGTCGAGACCGCACTGCGGCGCAAGAAGGACTCGTCATTGCGGGTGGCGATCATGCAGGTTCGCGCTGGTGATGGCGTCTCTGCAGCCGCCGACGCTTGTATATCCGCGGGCAATACCGGTGCCCTGATGGCGCTGGCACGCTATCTGTTGAAAACGCTGGACGGGATTGATCGCCCGGCGATTGCGACCGTGTTGCCGAATGTGCGTGACGGTTTCACGACCGTCCTCGACCTCGGCGCCAATGTCGACTGCACAGCCGAGCATCTGCTTCAGTTCGCGCTGATGGGCAGCGCGCTGGTATCTGCGGTCGAGGGTTGCGAGTCTCCGACCGTGGGGCTGCTGAACATCGGTGCAGAGGCGATCAAGGGCAGCGAGACGATCAGACAGGCCGGCGACCTGTTGCGCGCGGCCGCCGAGCGTGGTCACCTGAACTTCTTCGGCAATGTGGAAGGCAACGATATCTTCAAGGGCACGACCGACATCGTCGTCTGCGACGGCTTCGTCGGCAATGTGGCGCTGAAGACATCTGAGGGCTTGGCAGCGATGCTGTCTGACTTCATCAAGCAGGAATTCACGCGCAACCTTTACTGCAAGCTGGCCGCGCTGGTGGCGCTGCCGGTGCTGAAGCATTTCAAGGCGCGGGTCGATCACCGGCGCTACAACGGCGCGGCCTTGCTCGGCTTGCGCGGCCTGGTCTTCAAGAGCCACGGGTCGGCCGACGCGTTTGCGTTCGAGCATGCGCTTAATCGCGCTTATGATGCAGCGAAAAATCAGTTGCTGGACCGCGTACACGAGCGCATTCGCGACATCCTGATGGCGCAGCCGGTACCTGCCGAGCAGCCCCGCGAAGCAGACGTCGTCGCCACGGTTCGACCCGCGGCCTGAACGAGAACACGAAACACATTCATGGGCTTTTCGCGCATCACCGGAACTGGCAGCGTTTTGCCAGGCGAGCGGCTGAGCAACCAGCAACTGGTTGATCGCCTTGCCCTGCGGGGCGTGGAAACTTCCGACGAATGGATCGTCGAGCGAACCGGCATCCGGGCCCGACATTTCGCGTCGCCCGACGAACAGGCCAGTGATCTGGCGTGTACGGCGGCGCGCCATGCACTTGAGGCCGCAGGTCGGCAGCCAGCCGACATCGACCTGATCATCGTCGCCACCTCGACGCCCGATATGGTGTTTCCGTCGACCGCATGCATCGTGCAGCGCAAGCTCGGCATCCAGGGTTGCCCTGCCTTCGATGTGCAGGCGGTCTGTTCCGGCTTCGTCTATGCGCTGAGTGTTGCCGACTCATTGATCCGCACCGGCGGCGCGCGGCGCGCGCTGGTGATCGGCACCGAGATCTTCTCGCGGATTCTCGATTTCGACGACCGGACCACCTGTGTCCTGTTCGGCGACGGTGCCGGCTGTGTGGTTCTCGAGGCAAGTGATGTGCCGGGGATTCTGGCCAGCGAACTGCATGCCGACGGTCGGCATGCGGATATTTTGTGCACCCCGGGCACCGTGTCCGGCGGTCAGGTGGTCGGGCATCCGCTGTTGAAGATGGATGGCCCGGCGGTGTTCAGGTTGGCCGTCGGCGTGCTCGAGAGCGTGGCCCGATCGGTGCTCGAGAAGGCTGGCAAATCGGCGGACGACATCGATTGGCTGATTCCTCATCAAGCCAACATCCGCATCATGCACAGCACGGCGAGAAAGCTTCGCATGCCGTTGGACAAACTGGTGGTGACTCTGGCCGAGCATGGCAATACCTCGGCAGCGTCGATCCCGTTGGCGCTGGATGCTGCGGTGCGCACGGGCCAGGTCAAGCCGGGCGATACCGTGATGCTCGAAGGTGTCGGCGGCGGCTTCACATGGGGCGCCGTGCTGCTGGACTACTGATCGAACCGCCGGCCGAGGGATGACCGGTCGGGAATTTGGCGAGTGGCGCATTAGAAAAGACCGCGATGACAGATTTCGCATTCGTTTTTCCGGGGCAGGGTTCGCAGGCGGTCGGCATGCTCGATGCCTGGGGCGATCACCCGGCGGTGGTCGAGACCCTGGCCGAGGCTTCGGATGCGCTCGGTGAAGACATCAAGGGCCTGATTTACGCGGGTCCGAAAGAGGCACTCGACCTGACGACCAACACCCAGCCGGTGATGCTCACCGCGGGTGTGGCCTGTTATCGCGCCTGGCTGTCCGAAACGGGCCTGCGACCGACGGTGGTTGCCGGTCATTCGCTCGGCGAGTACAGCGCGCTGGTAGCCGCCGGGTCACTGAGTCTCGCAGATGCCTTGCCGCTGGTGCGGTTTCGTGCCCAAGCCATGCAGGAAGCCGTGCCGGTGGGCGTCGGGGCGATGGCTGCCGTCCTCGGCATCGACGCCGAAGCGGTTCGGCTGGCCTGCGCGGATGCCGCGCGGATCAGTGGCGAAGTGGTCGAGGCAGCCAATTTCAATGATCCGAAGCAGACCGTCATTGCCGGCACCAAGGCCGGCGTCGCCGCGGCGTGTGAACTGGTGAAGACGCGCGGCGCCAAACGTGCGTTGTTGTTGCCGGTCTCCGCGCCATTCCACTCGAGCCTGATGCGCCCGGCTGCTGAACGCCTGAAAGAGCGGCTGATCGGGGTTGTCTTGCAGGCGCCGTCCATTGCACTGATCAACAATATCGACGTTGCCACACCGACCGACGCCAATGCGATCCGCGACGCCTTGTACCGACAAGCCTTCGGTGCGGTCCGCTGGGTCGAGGTGGTACAGGCGATTCGCGCCCGAGGCGTGTCGGTGATTCTCGAATGCGGACCCGGCAAGGTGTTGTCAGGGATGGTCAAGCGCATCGTGGCCGATGCATCATCGGTTTGCGTGCTCGACCCGACGTCGATCAACGAGGCACGGGGCCTGCTGAATGGCGTGCCGACCTGATGCACTGCGCGCGTACAGCCCGAGGATCGACGACATGAGTGATGCCGAGTTTGCAGGACAGATCGCGCTGGTAACTGGCGCGTCGCGTGGCATCGGCCGGGCCATTGCGATGCAGTTGTTGGCCAAGGGGGCAACGGTGATCGGAACCGCCACCACCGAAGTCGGCGCACAGGCGATCGGCGAGGCCTTGCAGGCGGCGGTTCCGGGCGCGAGCCGTGGTCTGCGTCTGGACGTGACCGACGCGGCGGCTGTGGAAGCCGCGATGGACGAACTGCTGAAGATGCACGGCGGCCTGCATGTGCTGGTCAACAATGCCGGCATCACGCGCGATACGCT
>JBDTQC010000067.1:0-11025 GCA_039932405.1 Ideonella sp. | reverse complement strand
CACCGGTGACACCTTTCAGCGATACATAGTAGACGTAGCCACTGGCAATCCGCCCGACCAGTTTCATGCGCTCATCGGTCGATGTCGGCGCCAGCAGAAAAATCAGGTCGATGCCTTGCGCACGCAGGCCGCCGGCGAATGCCTCGCACTCTTCGGGCGGATAGTCGACTACCAAGACGCCGTCGACGCCCGCCTTCGCCGCTTCGCTGATGAAGCGATCGACGCCGAAGCGTTCGATCGGGTTGGCGTAACCCATCAACACGATCGGCGTGCTGTCGTCGCGCTGGCGAAAGCTGCTGACCATCTGCAGCACCTGATTCATGCCGATGCCGCGCGCCAGTGCGCGCTCGCCGGCCTGCTGAATCACCGGACCATCGGCCATCGGGTCCGAAAACGGCACGCCGATCTCGATCACATCGGCGCCGGCCTCGGCCATCGCCACCAGGATATCGGGCGTGGCATCGGCGAACGGATCGCCGGCAGTGATATAGGGAATCAGCGCCTTGCGACCGCTGGCATTCAACGCCGCGAACGTATTCGCAATGCGGCTCATTTCGGCCCCTTGACGAATTGCGCCTGGCACGATGGACGGCAGAAAAACTCGGCACCTGACAGATCGGCCACGGTGCCGATGTCCTTGTCGCCCCGGCCCGACAGGTTGACCAGCAACAGCTGGTCGCTGGAAAGGGTCGGCGCGATCTTCATTGCATGCGCCACCGCGTGGGCCGACTCGAGTGCCGGGATGATGCCCTCAGTACGGCACAGGTGGTGGAAGGCCTTCAGCGCCTCATCGTCGGTGATGCCGACATACTCGGCACGGCCGATATCCTTCAGATAGGCATGTTCGGGACCGACGCCGGGATAGTCGAGGCCGGCCGATACCGAATGGGTTTCGGTGATCTGGCCGTTGTCATCCTGCAGCAGGTAGGTGCGGTTGCCATGCAGCACGCCAGGCGTGCCACGTTGCAACGACGCCGCGTGGCGGCCGCTGTCGAGTCCGTGGCCCGCCGCCTCTACGCCGATCAGGCGGGTGCCGGCATGATCGATGTAAGGGTAGAAGATGCCCATCGCATTGCTGCCGCCTCCGACGCAGGCGATCACCATGTCGGGCTGCCGACCTGTCATCTCGGGCATCTGCAGCAGACACTCATCACCGATGACGCGCTGGAAATCGCGCACCATCGCCGGATACGGATGCGGCCCGGCAACCGTGCCGATGATGTAGAAGGTATTTTCGACGTGGGTGACCCAGTCGCGCAGGGCCTCGTTCAAGGCGTCCTTCAAGGTCTTGCTGCCCGACTCGACCGGTACCACCGTCGCACCCAACAGGTTCATGCGGTAGACGTTCGGCGACTGGCGCTTCACGTCTTCGCTGCCCATGTAGACGACACATTCCATGCCGTAGCGGGCCGCGATCGTGGCGGTTGCCACGCCATGCTGGCCCGCACCGGTCTCGGCGATCACCCGCGGCTTGCCCATGCGGCGCGCCAGCATGGCCTGACCGATGGTGTTGTTGACCTTGTGCGCGCCCGTGTGGTTGAGATCCTCGCGTTTCAGGTAGATCTGCGCCCCGCCAAGTTCGCGACTCAGGCGGGCTGCATGGTAGATCGGGCTGGGACGGCCGACGAAATGCGCCAACTCGGACCGAAATTCGGCCATGAAGGCAGGATCGGCCTGCGCTTCGGCGTAAGCCACCTTCAATTCATCGAGTGCATGAACCAGGGTTTCGGCAACGAAACTGCCGCCATAAGGGCCGAAATGCCCTTGGGCATCGGGTTGCTGATAAGTCGACATCGGAAAAAGCCTTCAGGTCATTCGGCAGCCGGCTGATGCGCCTGGACAGCCAGATCAGCCTGCCGCACTGCATTGCAAAACCGGCGCATCGCGGCAGGATCCTTGATCCCTTTCGCCGACTCGACACCGGAACTCACATCAACGGCCCACGGCCGCACCTGAAGAATGCCTTCGCCCACATTTGCGGCAGACAAGCCACCAGACAAAACGACCGGACAAGCCAGGTCTGCGGGGATGAGTGACCAATCGAAAACCTTTCCACTGCCGCCGTAGCCCGCCACGTGGGTATCCAGCAGCAGGGCCTGAGCGTCTGAAAATCGAGCTGCGAAGTCTAGCAAATCCAGATCCGGCTCGACCCTGGCGGCGCGAATGAAGGGTCGGTTGCCATGCCGGCAATCCGCCGGGGTCTCGTCGCCATGAAATTGCAGCAGCAGTTGCGGAATGGCATCGACAGCGCGCCGCACCTGATCAGCCGAGGCGTTGACGAACAAGCCGACCGGTACCACAAACGGCGGCAATCGCCTGGTCAGCTCGATCGCGCGGTCGAGGCTGACGCAGCGCGCACTGGCAGGATAGAAAACAAGACCGATCGCATCCGCGCCAGCAGCCACCGCGGCATCGACATCGGCCTCGCGGGTCAGGCCACAGATCTTGATTCGGGTCCGGCTGCTGGTCATGGATTCGTCAAGGGTCGTTCGGAGGTGAGCGCCGGCGCAGCCGGCGAAGCGCCCGGCAGCCCGTCCATCGCTGCCGTATGCGTCGGCAATCCGAGCGCCGCATCGTACTGTGGACCGACAAAATACAGACCGTCGGGGGCAAACGTCGGTGCGGCCAGGGAGCGGTCTTTTGCCGCCAGGACATCCGCCACCCAGGATGGGCGCCGGCTGCCGGATCCGACCGCGATCAGGCACCCCATGAGGTTGCGCACCATGTGGTGCAGAAACGCATTCGCCTCGAAATCGAAGCGCCAGTACTGACCATGCCGGCCGATCGTGATCTCCCGCATCTGCTTGACTGGCGACAACGCCTGGCATTCGGACGATCGGAAGGCGCTGAAATCATGCTGACCGATCAACATGGCTGCCGCTTCTCGCATCGGGGCGTCGTCCAGCGGCCGGAAGACCCAGCCGACCCGACCCGACTCGATGGCCGGACGCACGGCGCTTTCCAGCAGCAGGTAGACATAGCGCCGGCCGCGCGCATGAAAACGGGCATGAAAGTCGTCGGGAACCCGGTTGCACCACTGGATCGCGATATCGATCGGCAAATAGCGATTGCAGCCGCGCACCCAGGAGATGTCGCGCCGGTCGATGTCGGTGTCGAGATGGACGACCTGATTCAAGGCATGCACACCGGAATCGGTGCGACCCGCGCAGATCGTGCGCAGCGGCAGCGAGTCGCCCACAAAGCGTGACAGTGCAGCCTCGACCGCATCCTGTGCCGTCGCGGCGTTCGGCTGGCTCTGCCAGCCCCGGTACGCCGTCCCGAGGTAGCTGATGCCGAGCGCCAGTCTCACTGCAGTGATCGGACGCCAGCCGGCGAGCTGTCGGCGAGCGGACGCAGGGCCATGTCAGGACAGGTTGTCGAGCATCGCCTGCGCCTTGCTCTTCAAGGCGCCGTCGGCGCTGGCGATGACTTCCTGTAGCAGGTCGCGGGCACCGTCGATATCGCCGATCTGCCGGAATTCGTCGGCCAGTTCAAGCTTGCGGGCCAGTGGATCACCTTCGAGACCGGAATCGGGATCGAAATCAGACGGGCCACCCAGATCGTCGAGCGGCAGATCGACTTCGCCGATCGGCGGCAACATGCTGGGACCAGCCGACAGGCCCGACGGCTCAGGGAGGTCGAGATCGAGCGCAAACTCGGACATGGAAAAGGGATCGGCCGGCGGCTTGGCTGCGACCGTTGGTGGCTGTGCCGGTGCCGGTGCCGTGATTGGGGTCAATGGATGTGCGGGCGGCGACGCCGGAATTTCCGGCAACCGGGGGATGAATCCGGAGTTGCTGAAATTCAGCATGTCGGCCGGATCGGGCTTGAACCGATCGTCAACCGGTTGGTCGGCGGCTCCCGTCGTCCTGGCGGTGCTCGGTGGCGCGAGTTGGGTGGCTTCGTCGACTCCGAGGTCGAGGTCCAGATCGAGATCGAAGCTGCTGTTCGCCGGCGGATCGCCAGGCAGGATCGACAGCGGCATGGTCGCCACATCGAGGCCGCCGACCGGTGGTTCGGTCGGCCCCGCATCCAGCATCGGCGTGCTCGGCGCGCCATCGTTGTAGAGCGGGTTTTCCGGATCGATCTGCAAGCCGAGTTGACGTGCCCGGGCCCAATCGTCGCCCCGTCCGTGCGTGATCGAGAACAGCTCGAGCGCCAGCGCCTCGAAGCCCTTGGTGTCGCGGCGCTTGGCATAGACCTCGAGCAGCTTGGTGCGGATCGGCAGCCGCTCGGGACTCGTTCGCATCGCCTCCTTGAGGATTTCCTCGGCCTGCAGATCGCGGCCATAGGCCATGTAGACATCGGCCTCGGCAACCGGATCGACATCCCCGATCGCATCGAGCTGGCTCAGCGAATAATTCATCATCGATGAGTTGTTGCCGGTGGCTGGAACCACGCTGGTATCGACGCGCTCGCCGCCGCTGGCGCCGAAGAACGAATCAGGCTGCAGTCGACTTTCAAGGAACGAGGTTTCCGGCGCTGCTTCGCGGCGCCGCTTGACTAGCCTGAAAATGCCGAAGCCCGCCAGCAACGCGAGTAGCGCGGCGCCAAGACCGACCGCAGGCAGGTTGTCGTCGAGCAACGAGTCCATCAGGCCGGGCTCGGCGTTCGAGGGCGCTGTCGGACGTACGGGCGGCAGCGGCGCGGGTGCTGCCGCCGAAGCCACCACCGGGGGCGGCGGCGCAACGCTCGGTGCAGCTTCAGGGGCCGAGGCGGCGGGCGTGCCGCCGACCGCAACGGCGGGACCGACACCCGATTCGGCCTGACCGCCGCCGGCCGGCGCCGCGCTGCCAGCACTGGCCGGTTGCGATGCCGCATTGGCCGACAAACGCTCGAGATCCTGCACGTTCTTCGACAATTCCGCCACCTTGGCTTGCGCCTTCTCACGTTCTCGCTTCAGGGCGTCGGTCATTGCGGCATCGGAAGCCGATGCAGACGGAGCGCCGGGTTTGCTCAAGGTCAGCACGTCGGGTGCACGGCTGCTGGCTTGATCGCGGACCTGGACGTCCGCATCGAGCTTGCCACTCGCGCTGCGTGAACTGGCCGTCGGCCGTTCGGTTGGCGATTGCGCCAATTGACGACGGTAAGCCTCGAAATCGGTACTTTGCGCCTTGATGACGCGGCGCGCTTCGGCGTCGCTGACCGAATCGATCGTCGACGCATTGGCCTGCGCCAGCACCACGCCCTTGCGAAGCTTGTGGATGTTGCCGTCGACGAAGGCATCAGGGTTGTCGCGATACATCGCAAGCACCAGCCGGTCGAGCGAGATGCCCGCGGGTCGGACGCCGCGTTGCGCCACCTCGGACAAGGTGTCTCCGGTGCGCACGCGGTAGGGGTCGTCGATCTGTGCTGGCGCCGGTGGGGCGCCGACGGGTGGCGGGCCCCGACGCGACAGCGACTCGCCAGCTGACGACCGCTCACGTGCACGCGGGCGCGGGGCTTCCATCTGCGGTAGCGGTGCGGCCGGCGAGGCGGTGCCCGTTGTCAGCGGCGGCATCCCGGCGGCCTGCCCTTGCCCGGCCAGGCCGGACGGGTTCGCCAATGGGGTCAGGCTGGCCGGACGCGGCGGCGTGCGGCTTCCCGGCGGGTCGAGCAGCAAGGTGTAGTTGCGAACCAGACGACCACCACTCCAGTTCAAATCGAGAACCACCTCGACGAAGGGATCCTGGATCAGACGGTCACTTGTGATCAACAGCGATGCCCGCCGATTGGCGATTCGTTGCAGGACCACCCGCGCGCCGGCCAGCGCCGGGTTGAACTGGGCCCCCGCAGCACGGTAGCCGTCGGCTGTCGCCAGACTGGCGCGCAGGCTCTCGGCCTCCGCGGCATTCAAGGTTTCGAACTCGATTTCAGCGCGCAGAGCCTGACCAAGCGACGACAGGACGTTGGCTCGACCAAGCGTCAATGCCGAGGCATCGACGGCGATGCCTGTCAGGGCTGCGGCGACGCTGGTCGCCAAAATGGTTTGCCGGCGGACTGGCCAGTTGTTTCTCAAGGCGTCTCCTCATTCCCACCGGACTGCACTCGGGCACACCGCAGCGAGGCAGGTGTGAGGCGCACAAAAGACATTAACATCAATGACATAGACAGACAAGCTGAGGCAAAGCTCCAAGTCGCTGCAAGGCGTTTCCGCCGCGACGGGGCGGCTTTACGTTGCCCCCGCACAACAATTAGGCGCCTGTCAGTTGCCTGCGATCAGCCCTCGGTCAAGATCCGCATCATCCGGCGCAGCGGTTCGGCAGCGCCCCACAACAGTTGATCGCCTACCGTGAATGCGCCCAGATATTCGGGGCCCATCGCCAGCTTGCGCAGTCGACCGACCGGAATCGACAAGGTTCCCGTCACGCTGACCGGTGTCAATCCGCGCACGGTGTCTTCGCGGGTATTCGGAATCAGCTTCACCCAGGCGTTATCGGCCCCGATCATGGCCTCGATATCGGCCATCGGGACATTTTTCTTGAGCTTGAACATCAGCGCCTGGCTGTGGCAGCGCATCGCGCCAATTCGCACGCAGAAGCCATCGACTGGCACCGCAGGCTGGGCAAACCCTTCGCCCTGGCCAAGGATCTTGTTGGTCTCGGCGCCGCCCTTCCATTCTTCCTTGGATACACCCCACAAGGCGTCGTCGTGCGACTGGCAGGCGGTGCCGAGGTCCTTGTCGATCCACGGGATCAGCGAGCCGCCCAGCGGGACACCGAAATGGCTGGTTTGCGCCTCGCTCAGACCCCGCTGGGTTTGCGCAATCTGGCGGTCGATCTCGAGAATGGCACTGTTCGGATCGGCCAGCAATCCGGCCACCGAGCCATGCAGCGTGCCGTACTGGGTCAGCAGTTCGCGCATGTGCTGCGCGCCGCCGCCCGACGCCGCCTGGTAGGTCTGGGTGGACATCCACTCGACCAGCCCGGCCTTGAACAGCGCCCCAACCCCCATCAGCATGCAACTGACCGTGCAATTGCCGCCGATCCAGTTGCGCCCGCCGGCCGCCAGCGCATTCTTGATCACAGGCAGGTTGACCGGATCGAGCACGATGACTGAATCTGCGCCCATCCGCAACGTCGATGCGGCATCGATCCAGTGGCCGGCCCAGCCGGCCGCGCGCAGCTTGGGATAGACCTCGCTGGTGTAGTCGCCGCCTTGCGCGGTGACGATGATGTCGCAGCGCTTCAGCGCGGCAATATCGTAGGCATCGCGCAAAGTCGATTCGTTTTTCGCCATGGACGGCGCTTTCGCGCCGGCCGCGCTGGTGCTGAAGAACAGCGGTTCGATCAAGTCGAAATCGCCCTCCTGGCGCATGCGGTCCATCAGCACCGAACCCACCATCCCGCGCCAGCCAATCAGGCCGACCAATCTGCTCGTCATGATCACTTTCGTTTGTGATTTGCTTGTCGAATGGCGCGTCGCATCCGCCACGCCGCGTGAATTTCAGCCCTGGGCTTTCAGCGCAGCCACCACCGCGTTGCCCATTTCAATGGTTCCGACCTTGCGCGTCCCTTCGCTGAAGATATCGACCGTGCGCAAGCCGCTGGCCAGGACCGACTTAACCGCGGCCTCGATGCGCAGCGCCGCTGCCTCTTGCTCCAGACTGAAGCGCAACATCATTGCCGCGCTGAGAATCGTCGCCAAGGGATTGGCAATGCCCTTGCCGGCAATATCGGGTGCCGAGCCATGGCTCGGCTCGTAAAGCCCTTGATTGTCCGCATTCAGCGAGGCCGACGGCAACATGCCGATCGATCCGGTCAACATCGCTGCTTCGTCGCTGAGGATGTCGCCGAACATGTTGCCGGTGACGACCACATCGAGCCGCTTGGGCGCCTTGACCAACTGCATCGCGGCGTTGTCGACATACATGTGCTCGAGTTCGACATCCGCATAGTCGGCATGCACTTCGGTGACCACATCGCGCCAGAACTGAAAGGTTTCGAGCACATTGGCCTTGTCGACGCTGAGCAGCTTGCCGCGCCGCTTGCGCGCTGCCTGGAATGCCACGTGGGCGATCCGCTCGATCTCGGGCCGCGTGTAGCGCATCGTGTCGAACGCTTCCTGAGCACCGGCAAACGCGCCATCAGGCGAGATGCGCCGGCCGCGCGGTTGACCGAAATAGATGTCGCCGGTCAACTCGCGGATGATCAGGATATCGAGACCGGCGACCACTTCGGGTTTCAGGCTCGAGGCGTCGGTCAGTTCTTCGTAGCAGATCGCCGGACGGAAATTGGCAAACAACTCGAGGTTCTTGCGCAGACCGAGAATCGCCTGTTCGGGGCGCAGTGACCGCTCCAGCTTGTCGAACTGCCAATCGCCCACCGCGCCGAACAAAATCGCATCGGCGCCCTTCGCCAGCTTGAGCGTTGAATCCGGCAACGGATGACCATGCGCCAGGTAGGCGGCGCCGCCGACTTCGGCGTGTTCGAGGTCAAATCGCAGATCCAGGCACGCCAGCACCTTTACCGCCTCGGCTACGATTTCCACGCCAATGCCGTCACCCGGCAAGACTGCAATTTTCATGGTGTCGCTTTTCATGCTCGGGGTCGTCACACGGTGTTGGCAAGCCAGGGCTTGCGCAACAGGCGCTCCGCCTCGAATGCCTTGATCTTGTCGGCGTGGCGCAGGGTCAGCGCGATGTCGTCGAAGCCATTGAGCAGGCAATATTTCCGGAACGGCTGCACGTCGAAAGGCAGTTCGCCACCATCGGGCTTGATAACCACCTGGCGCTCGAGGTCGATGGTCAGCCGATAGCCGACGAATGCCGCTGCCTCGTCGAACAGCGCGGCCACGTCGGCCTGCGGCAAGACGATCGGCAACAGGCCGTTCTTGAAGCAGTTGTTGAAGAAGATATCGGCGTAGCTGGGCGCAATCAGGGCCCGGAACCCGAATTGATCCAAGGCCCAGGGTGCGTGCTCACGAGAAGATCCGCAGCCGAAATTCTTCCGCGCGAGCAGCACCGAGGCGCCTTGGTAGCGCGGCTGGTTCAGCACGAAATCCGGGTTCGGCTTGCGACTGGCAGGGTCCTGGCCCGGAAAACCCGGATCGAGGTAGCGCCAGGCATCGAACAGGTTCGGGCCGAAGCCGGTCTTCTTGATCGATTTCAGAAACTGCTTCGGAATGATCGCGTCGGTATCGACGTTTTCACGGTCCATCGGCGCGACCAGCCCGGTATGAATGCGGAAGGCTTGCATCGTCAAATCCTTGCGTCAGCCGAGTTTTGCAACGTCGACAAAGTGGCCTTCGATCGCCGCCGCAGCTGCCATCGCCGGGCTGACCAGGTGGGTACGACCACCGGCACCCTGGCGGCCTTCGAAATTGCGATTGGATGTGGAGGCACAACGCTCGCCGGGCTCCAGCCGGTCGGCATTCATCGCCAAGCACATCGAGCAGCCCGGTTCGCGCCATTCAAAACCGGCCGCCTTGAAGACCTTGTCGAGCCCCTCGCGTTCGGCCTGCTCCTTGACCAGCCCGGAGCCCGGTACCACCATCGCCAGCCGGATGTTCGGTGCCACCTTGCGTCCCAGACGGCGCACCACCGCAGCGGCTTCACGCATGTCCTCGATGCGCGAATTAGTGCAAGAGCCGATGAAGATCTTGTCGAGCATGATGTCGACGATCGGCTTGTTCGGCTGCAGTGCCATGTAGGTCAAGGCACGCTCGATGGCGTCGCGCTTGCCGGCATCCTTCTCGCGATCCGGATCGGGCACGCGATCGTCGATGCTGAGCACCATCTCCGGTGACGTGCCCCAGGTGACCTGCGGGCGCAATCTGGTGGCGTCGATCTCGACCACGGCATCCCAATGCGCGTCGGCATCGGATTGCAAGGTGCGCCAATAGGCCACCGCCTGATCGAATTCGGCTCCGCGCGGCGAAAACGGTCGGCCTTTCACATAGGCCAGCGTGGTCTCGTCGACGGCGATCAGGCCGGCGCGCGCGCCGGCTTCGATCGCCATGTTGCACACCGTCATCCGCCCTTCCATGCTCAGGGCGCGAATCGCCGACCCGGCAAACTCGATGGTGTACCCGGTGCCGCCTGCGGTTCCGATCTTGCCGATCACTGCGAGCACGATGTCCTTGGCGCTGCAGCCGTGCGGCAGGCGACCTTCGACCCGCACCAGCATGTTCTTCGCCTTGCGTGCCAGCAGGGTCTGCGTGGCCAGCACGTGTTCCACCTCACTGGTGCCGATGCCATGGGCCAGCGCTCCGAAGGCGCCGTGCGTCGATGTGTGCGAATCACCGCAGACGACAGTCATGCCCGGCAAAGTGGCGCCCTGCTCGGGGCCGATCACATGAACGATGCCCTGGCGCTTGTCGTTCATCTTGAACTGGGTGATGCCGAAGCGGTCGCAGTTGGCATCCAGGGTATCGACCTGCAGACGCGAGATCGGGTCCGCGATCCCGTGCGAACGATCGGTGGTCGGCACGTTGTGATCGCTGACAGCCAGATTGGCGGAGATGCGCCACACCTTGCGATGCGCATCGTCCAGGCCTTCAAAGGCCTGCGGGCTGGTGACTTCGTGCACCAGGTGGCGGTCGATATAGAGCAGCGAAGTGCCGTCATCCTCGGTGTGGACAACGTGTTCGTCCCAGATCTTGTCGTACAGCGTGCGGCTCATTGCAAAAACCTCTACGGGAGGCAAACGTTCAGGAAAGCCTGCCATTTTAGGGCGTGCACAGGCCTCCTGTCGGACAGGCCCGTTTAGTCGATCTCGCAGGGTGAAATCTCAGCGTGGCAAAGGGCGCTTGTTGCTGGACCGGGCGGATGAGATTTCCCGCGTGGAAAGGCGGATCGTCGCCGAGGCTGGCCCGATTCCGGCGTGCCCCCGATGCCCTTCGGAACGCTACGGACTGCCGGAGCAGTCCGCCGGTCCGCTGAACTTGCAGGGGCGCTTCAGCGGCGCTCAGCGATCGGCACAACGTCGCGCGGAGTCGCCCCGCTGAACAGTTGGCGGGGGCGGCCGATCTTGTATTCCGGGTCGCCGATCATTTCGTTCAGTTGCGCGATCCAGCCAACCGTTCGGGCCAGCGCAAAAACGGCCG
>JBDTQC010000066.1:0-11135 GCA_039932405.1 Ideonella sp. | reverse complement strand
ACTTGCCAGGTCACCGGCTCAATGTAGGTGGCGTCGGCCATGTTCGGATCGGTCATGATCGTCGCCGGATTGCTGTTGACCAGAACGACGCGGAAACCCTCCTCGCGCAAGGCCTTGCAGGCTTGCGCGCCGGAATAGTCGAACTCGCAGGCCTGGCCGATGACGATCGGCCCTGCTCCAATGATCAGGATGCTTTTCAGGTCTGTGCGCTTAGGCATGTGTCTTCTCCGTCGCGCGTTCGGCCATCAACGTGATGAATCGATCGAACAGGTAGCCGATATCGTGCGGCCCTGGCGAGGCCTCGGGGTGGCCCTGGAAACAGAACGCAGGACGATCGGTTCGCGCCAGGCCCTGCAGGCTGCCGTCGAACAAGCTGATGTGGGTGGCGCGCAGGTTGGCCGGCAGGGTCTTGTCGTCGACCGCGAACCCGTGGTTCTGGCTGGTGATGCTGACCAGACCGCTGTCGAGATCCTTGACCGGGTGGTTGGCGCCGTGGTGTCCGAATTTCATCTTGAAAGTGCGCGCGCCGGAAGCCAGCGCCATGATCTGGTGGCCGAGACAGATGCCAAAAGTTGGCAGCCCGGCGTCGATCAGCGTTCGCGTCGCCTCGATGGCATAGTCGCAGGGTTCCGGGTCGCCCGGTCCGTTGCTCAGGAAGATGCCGTCAGGATGCAGACCGAGCACGTCGGCGGCCGGCGTCTGCGCCGGCACCACGGTCAGGCGACAACCGCGGCTCGCCAGCATCCGCAAGATGTTGCGTTTGACGCCGTAGTCATAGGCCACCACATGAAATCGCGGTGACTGCTGCGTGCCGTAGCCCGTGCCGAGAGCCCACTCGGATTCATTCCATTGGTAAGCGGAAACCTCGCTGACCACGCGGGCCAGATCCAGGCCGGCCATCGAAGGCGCAGCGCGCGCCTTGGCGAGCGCGCTGGCACGATCGTCAGCGGTTGGCACGCTGCCAATCGCAAAGCTCATGATGCAGCCGTTTTGCGCACCGGTGGTGCGCAGCAGTCGGGTCAGCCGACGGGTGTCGATGCCGCTGATAGCGACGGTCTTCTGCCGAATCAGATATTCAGCCAATGTTTCAGTCTGCCGAAAATTGGACGCCAGCACCGGCAGGTCCTTGATGATCAAGCCTGCGGCATGGACTTTCGAGGCTTCGGCATCTTCGTCATTGGTGCCGGTATTGCCGATGTGCGGATACGTCAGCGTGACGATCTGCTGGCAGTAGCTGGGGTCGGTGAGAATTTCCTGATAACCGGTCATCGAGGTGTTGAACACCACCTCGCCAACGGTTTGACCTTCAGCACCGAATGAGTAGCCTTGAAAGACCGTACCGTCTGCCAGAGCAAGTAGAGCGGGGGGAAGAACGGGCAGCACGGGAAATCTCCGTTGATGCGTGCCCGACTCGGCCGGCGGATGCGCGCGGTGCGACACATCGACACTGGTATCCGGTGGTGGAAACAACAGGAGGTTTCGAGAGGGCAGGCGGATTGGGGTAAACCCGTCGAGTATAGCCGATCAACCCGTCGTTTCGATCATGTCGTTTCGCTCGGAGCGATGCGCTTCACGGCACAGTTCCGCGCAGCGTTGCTGCCGAGCAGCCGGGCCTCAGGCCACGCCAAGTGCGGCAATCCCAGCCTTGGCGATCTGCGCATCCTCACCCGACTTCACCCCGCTGACGCCGATCGCGCCGATGCAATGCCCGTCCACCGTGATCGGCACACCGCCTTCCAGCATGCCCTCGAGCACCGGAGCGCTCAGGAAAGACACGCGCCCCTGATTGATGACTTCTTCGTAGAGTCGGCTTTCGCGACGCCCCAGCGCCGCGGTGCGCGCTTTTGCCGGGGCAATGTGCGCCGAAATCGGCGCCGCGCCGTCGAGCCGCTGTTGCCACAGCAAGTGCCCCCCGTCGTCGACGATTGCAAAGCTGACGGCCCAATCGTTGGACAAGGCTTCGGCCTCGCAGGCAGCAGCCATGCGCTTCGAGTCTTCGAGGGTCAGAAAGGACCTGGTTTTCATGGGGTGGGTTGAGAAGTGAGGAACAAGCCCTCACTTTAGTCGCTGCAAGACACCGCAGGCGGCCCGGGGCGAGGAACTAGAATGCCCACGAACGGTCCAATCTGCAGCCCGTTCATCATTTCTGGAGGTCCCATGAACCAACCAATGCAATCTGCCTACGCTGGCTACGCGGGTTCCACGACCACGGTCGAACAGCGCAATCGCGTCTTGCGCAATACCTATTGGCTGCTCGCCTTGTCGATGGTGCCAACCGTGCTCGGTGCCTGGATCGGCGTGTCGACCGGAATCGCCAGCATGATGTCGCCCGGCATCGGCTTGATCGTCTTTCTCGGTGGCGCTTTTGCATTCATGTTCGCAATCGAAAAGACCAAGAACTCGGCGGCCGGGGTTCCGGTATTGCTGGCCTTCACGTTCTTCATGGGCATCATGTTGTCGCGAATGGTCGGCGTGGTGCTGGGCATGTCCAACGGCGCTGGTCTGATCATGACGGCGTTTGCCGGAACCGGCGCGATCTTCCTCGGCATGGCGACGCTGTCGACAATCATCAAGCGCGACCTGAGCTCGATGGGCAAGTTTCTGTTCATCGGCATGATCATGCTGCTGGTGGCGATGGTTGCCAACTTCTTCATCCAGTCGAGCGCATTCATGATCACGCTGTCGGTGCTGGCGATCGGCATTTTTTCCGCCTTCATCGTCTACGACCTGAAGCGCGTCAAGGATGGCCTGGAAACCAACTACATCAGTGCGACGCTGGGTGTCTACCTCAGCCTGTACAACATCTTCCAATCGTTGCTGGCGTTGTTCGGTATTGCCGGTGGCAGCGAGTGAGGCACTGAACTGCTGAGCGCAACGGGGCCTTCGGGCCCCGTTTTTATTGCTTGAGTTGCGGCGCCCCCTCCCAGGCTCTCAGGCTTCCTGCACCGCATCGAAGACGGCCATGCTCTCGACGTGGGCCGTATGCGGGAACATGTTGATCGCACCGGCCGCAACACAGCGAAAGCCTGCCTGATGCACCAGCAATCCCGCATCGCGCGCCAAGGTGGCCGGATTGCAGCTGACATAGACGATGCGCCGCGGAAAGTGGTGACCCTGATCTGCCTGGCGCAGATCGGCCAGCGCCTTGGCCAGCGCAAATGCGCCTTCGCGGGGCGGATCGACCAGCCATTTGTCGAACCGGCCGAGCGCCAGCAAATCGTGGCTGGTCAGCTCGAACAGGTTGCGCGCCTCGAACCGCGTACGCGACGACAAGCCGTTGATAGCAGCATTTTCAAGAGCGCGCGTGACCAGCACCTCGCTGCCCTCGATGCCCAGCACCTCGGCAGCGCGGGTCGCGATCGGCAGCGTGAAATTGCCCAGGCCGCAAAACCAGTCGACAACGCTTTCACCCGCTTGCACATCGAGCAGACGGACCGCGCGGCCCACCAAAGTGCGGTTGATGGCGGGGTTGACTTGCGTGAAATCGGTTGGCTTGAACGGCATCGTGATGCCGAACTCGGGCAGCGAATAGGCCAAGGGCGGCCCGCCTTCATCGAGCAGTCGAACGGTATCGGGCCCCTTCGCCTGCAGCCACCACTGAACGCCCTGCGCAACCGCGAATTCGCGCAATCGTGTCTGATCGGCCAGGCTGAGCGGCTCGAGGTGGCGCAGCACCAGCGCAGTGACCCCGTCGCCGACCGCAACTTCGATCTGAGGCAGGCGGTCGCGCTGATCCATGCCCGCAATCAGCTCACGCAGCGGCAGCAGCATGGCACTGAGGTGCGGCGGCAGCACCTCGCAGCTGTCCATGTCGGCCACGTAGCTCGACTTGCGCTCGTGAAAACCGATCAGCACCTTGCCCTTCTTGACGACATGCCGCACTGACAGGCGCGCACGGTATCGATAGCCCAGCGACGGGCCCTCGATCGGGCGCAACAGCTGCTCGACCTTTACTTTTCCGAGGTGCCACAAGGCGTCTTCGAGCGCCCGCTGCTTGGTTGCCACCTGAGCGGCCACGTGCAGGTGCTGCATCTTGCACCCGCCGCAAACGCCGAAGTGGCGACACGGCGGTCGCACGCGCTGGCTGCTTTCCCGGCGGGTTGCCAGCAAGGTGGCCTGCTCCCACTGGTTCTTGCGGCGATGAACCTGCACCCGCACCTCTTCACCGGGCAATGCACCCTCGATGAAAACCACCTTGCCCTCGGCGTTGTGCGCCACGCCTTGCGCATCGAGGTCGAGCGACTCGACCTGCAGCCATTCCTGCGAATCCGTCATCCCGCAAATATCAACGCGGCGGCAGCAGCTTGGCAGGGTCGATCGGCTTGCCTTGCTTGCGGATCTCGAAGTGCAGTTGCACGCGATCAGCGTCGGTCGAGCCCATCTCGGCGATCTTCTGTCCGCGCTTCACGTTCTGGTCTTCCTTCACAAGCAGCAACTGGTTGTGGGCATAGGCGGTCAGGTAGGTATTGTTGTGCTTGAGGATGACCAGGTTGCCATAACCGCGCAGTCCCGAACCTGCATAGACAACCCGTCCATCGGCTGCTGCCAGCACCGGATCGCCTGCGCGCCCCGAAATCGACAGACCCTTGTTGCGCCCTTCGTCGAATGCGGTGACGACGCTGCCACTGGCAGGCCACGCCCAGTTGATATTTTCGTCGTTGCTGTCGCGTGGCGACGCCGGGGAGGCGATCGGCAATGGAGTCGAGGTTGCGGGGGACGACGACGCTGTGGCCGGGGCAGCAGCAGCCACGGCTGCATCGAGCGGACGTGACTCTACCTTCGGCGCGGTGATCGGCCGGGTGCCGGCCTGCGTCGGATCGGTGCCGGGCGGGACCACTCGCAACACCTGGCCGACCTCGATCAGATTCGGATTTTCGAGCTCGTTCCAGCGCACCAGATCTTTCCAGTTCTGGCCATTGTCGAGACCGATGCGGATCAGCGTGTCACCCGGCTTGACCGCGTAATACCCCGGTTTGCCGAGGTTCTCGATGCCAGGCAGCGGCTTGACGACTTCGGTTGCCACCGCACTCGCGGCCGACGCTGCCGGTACCGCGGCCGACACCTTGGTGGGGGTGCGATCTTCGACCGGCGCGCGGCTGCCGGATGCACAGCCAGCCAGCAACAACACGGCCAGACTCAGCCCGACGCCGCCGGCTCGCGATGCTCGGGCAAGCCGCAACAGACGGCTCGGGCTGCGGCTGGAAACGGCGCAATACATGGAATGAGGACTCATCATCGGACAAGACCCGATTTTAAAGGGACGAAATGGACTTCTTCGTGGATGCTGCGGCGATAGCCCCGATCGTCACGATCGACGACAACCAGCGACTGGCGCCCATGCTCATCACGCAGCGGTGCAACCAACCGTCCGCCGACAGCCAATTGCTCGAGCCATGCCGTCGGCAAGGCGTCGCCCCCGGCGGCGGCGATGATGCTGTCGTACGGGGCATTCGGCGGATGACCCAGCATGCCATCGCCGAACACCAGACGGATGCGCTCACGCCAGCCGCGCAGCGACTCGAGGTTGGCACGCGCCTTGTCATGCAGCGCCTGCAAGCGCTCCACCGAGTAGACCTGGCGCGCCAGGTCGGCGAGCAAGGCGGCCTGATAGCCACATCCAGTGCCGATCTCGAGCACCTTGCCCAGGCCTGCGCACTGCTGCGCATTCGATCCGGCCAGCAGCATCTCGATCATCCGCGCCACCACCGACGGCTTGGAGATCGTCTGGCCATGCCCGATCGGCAGGCTGGTATCTTCGTAAGCCTGCGGTACGAAGGCCGAATCGACGAACAAGTGGCGCGGCACCGCGGCCAGCGCAGCGCACACCTTCTGATCACGCAGCCCGCCCTGGCGCAGCCGTTCGACCATGCGCAGCCGAACATGGGCGGAGTCGAGCCCGGCCCCGGATGGCTGGCTGGGCCGCTCCGCCAGAGCCGCTGCATGCTGCAACAAGGCCTGCGGCCGCAATACCGCTCGAACCGCGTTCGGAATCGGTTTGCGAACCAGGCCGGTGTTCGAATTGCCGGGAGTCGCAACCGCTCCGACCTGATCGAGCCGCAACGGAAAACCACTTCGCCTGGCCGCCCCCTTGTCGCTCACCTGCAAGCTCCGGGAACCGCAGCCTGCCAATCACGCCAACGCCCCAAGCCGGCATGTTCGGTCAGGTCGACCTGCAATGGCGTGATCGACACCAGTCCCTCGGCAGTGGCGTGAAAGTCGGTCCCCTCGCCTGCCTCCCGGGCGTTGCCGGCCGCGCCGATCCAGTACATGGTTTCGCCACGCGGACTTTGCTGGCGGATCACCGGCTCGCTGGCATGGCGCCGGCCGAGCCGCGTGATGCGCCAGGCTTTCGAATCGGACGCAGCATCGTTGGGAATGTTGACATTGAGAAGCCACGGCTGGCCCGCGGACACCTGCGGCAGCAACGAATCGAGGATGCGGCGCACCGTCCGCGTGGCGGCATCGAGGTGGCCCCAGCCCTTCTCGACCTGCGAGAACGCAACCGACGGGATGCCGAACAGAAAGCCCTCCATTGCAGCGGCCACCGTGCCTGAGTAGAGCGTGTCATCGCCCATGTTGGCACCCTGGTTGATGCCTGAGACGACCAGATCAGGCCGGTGCTCAAGCAAGCCGGTGAGCGCCACGTGAACGCAATCAGACGGCGTGCCGTTGATGTAGCGTATGCCGTTCGGCGACGTATGGGCCGAAAGCGGTCGGTTCAAGGTGAGCGAATTCGAGGTGCCGCTGGCATTCTGCTCGGGTGCGACGACATCGCATTCACCGAGCCCTCGACAGGCCTCGATCAGAGCGGCGAGGCCGGGGGCGAGGTAACCATCGTCGTTGGCGATCAGGATGCGCATTGCCGCGATTGTAGGCAGAGGGCGCGTCAGATCAGGACCATTCACCACGGCTGCTTATGATGTGCTGCCGAACCCATCTTCGAGACTCACCATGCACGCTTGGCTTTGCAAGAACCCGATCGGTCCGGAAGCACTCGAATGGACCGAGATCGACACGCCCGAACCGGCAGCCGGTGAAGTGCGCGTGGCGATTCGCGCCGCCAGCCTGAATTTCCCGGACCTGTTGATCGTCCAGAACAAATACCAGGTCAAACCCGAACTGCCGTTCGTCCCGGGGTCCGAGTTCGCCGGCGTCGTTGAGGCAGTCGGCGCCGGTGTCGACCAATTCAAGCCTGGTGACCGAGTGGCCAGCTTCGGCGGTCAGGGCGGCTTCGGCGAGGCAGCGGTCACCAGCATTCAACGCATGATGCAAGTACCGGCGCAGATGTCCTTCACGCACGCCGCCGCGTTGATGTGCACTTACGGCACCAGCCACCACGCGCTGGTCGACCGTGCCGCGCTACGGGCGGGCGAAACCGTGCTGGTGCTCGGCGCCGCAGGCGGCGTGGGCACTGCGGCCATCCAGATCGCCAAGGCGGTAGGCGCCCGCGTGATCGCGGCAGCATCGAGTGCTGAAAAGTGCGCGTTCTGCCGCGAGCTGGGCGCCGACGACACGATCGACTACAGCGCCGGCGACCTGCGCGAACAGATCAAGCGGCTGACTGGCGGCAAGGGGCCCGATGTGGTCTACGACCCGGTGGGTGGCGATCTGGCCGAACCGGTATTCCGCTCGATCGCCTGGCGCGGTCGCTATCTGGTGATCGGCTTTGCGCAAGGCAGCATTCCCGCGCTGCCACTCAATCTGGCGCTGCTGAAAGGCGCATCGATCGTCGGCGTCTTCTGGGGCGACTTTGCGCGCCGCGAGCCCGCCGCGAGTGCCAATGCCCTGGCCGAACTGGCCCGCTGGTACGCTGAAGGCAAGGTCAGGCCGGCGATCGATCGGGAGTTGCCGATGTCGCAACTGCCGGCGGCGTATGCGCGCATGGGTAGCAGGGAAGTACGAGGCAAGCTGGTGCTGCTCAATTCCTGAGGGTTGGAACCGAGGCTGGCGGCTGTTTCATCCTGTTACGATCTGGCGACTCATCATGCGGAGCCACTTCGATGCCGGTGAAGGTTTTGATCGTCGAAGACAATCCGGTTGCGCGCAGCTTCCTGTCGCGGGTTGTTCGTGAAAGTTTCAGCGACGAATTGAAGATCACCGAGGTCGGCGATCTGCGTGCTGCACGCCGGGCGATCAACTGGGCAATGGGAAAACCGATTCCCGACGAACCCTACAAACTCATCCTTCTCGACCTCGAGCTGCCCGATGGCAATGGGTTGGAATTGCTGGCGGAATTGACCGGCTATGGGGCCACCCGCATCATCACCACCTTGTACTCGGACGACGAGCACCTGTTTCCCACTTTGCAGAACGGCGCGGATGGCTACCTTCTGAAAGAAGACCGGTTCGAGGTGCTGGTCGAGGAGTTGCAGAAGATCGTTCGCGGGCAACCTCCGCTGTCACCGGCCATTGCCAGGCGTCTGCTGGTGCACTTCCGCAGCAAATCACTGCCAAGCGAAGTGGCCAGTAGCGGGACGGCTTTCGTCAGCAGCCGAGCATCGTCGGCTCAGCGCGGCAACGCAGCGATCGATCACGAACGCCTGACTCCACGCGAAAGCGAGGTGTTGACCTACCTCAGCAAGGGCTTCACCATCAAGGAAATCGCTGGTCTGATGGGGATCAAGTGGTTCACGGTCAACGACCACATCAAGTCGATCTACAAGAAGCTCAACGTTTCGAGCCGAGCCGAGGCGGCCGTGCTGGCAAGCAAGCAAGGGCTGGTCTGACCGGTCGGCGGTCGGCACCTGGCGCCACGGCCCACCATGAACAGCCGATGGTCAGTCGAAGCAGGTCAGGCAGTGGTTGCCCCGGTAGCGCCGTCGGCTGAGGTGCCCCGGGTGTCGGCCGCCGCGCCAGAACCATCAACCTCGATACGCGACGCTCAGATCTCGGCCGGCGCGCTCTGGAGGGGCTGGCGTCTGCGCTTGCTGCTGTTGGCCGCGCTGGCAGGCTGCCTGGCGGTATTGACGCTCGCCAATTGGGTTGGTGAACAGCCCCGAATCGACGCGCGTTGGCGCACCGACGCGGCCTCGCGCATCGAACTCGTCTCGAGCAAGGATCCGTCGTTGCGCCCGTTCATCGGGCGGCGACTGCTGGCCATCGTGACATCCGAAGACCGGATCGAATTCGACGGCACGGCGGCATTGCAGGCGGCGCCACGCTGGGCGGTCAGCGATGCGTCACGCAACCGGCTCGTGAGCCTGCACGATCGGTTGCACAAGGCGTTCTCGGCCGCTTCGGTGAGCCTCGAATTCGACAGCGGCGAATCGCTGACAGCCACACCGCGAGCGCCCGGATTCGCCAGTTCGTCGATCGGCTTCTGGCTGACGTGTTCCGCGCTCCTGATGCTGTATATGGTTGCGGTCAGCGTGCTGCTGGCCAATCCCCAACCCCACACGTTGTTGTTTGCACTGATCGCCATGTGCCAGGCTGCGAACATGGGTTTTCTTGCGGTCGAGACAGCGCAGCAATGGGGATTTCCGCCGACGCTCAACCGCTTCGACGCGGCTTGGCGAAGCAGCTTCGACCTGCTGACCGCCGCCGCTGTCGTTCACGTGACGAGCATCCATCCGCGCCGCCTGCCGCGATCGAACCTGCTGGCCGGCGCGGCCTGGACGGTCGCCCTGCTGACAAGCGCGGCGCTGTTCGCCGACCTGCTGCCACAGGCCTGGTGGTGGAGCCAGCTCACCGTCGCCTTGTTGGCGGCATCCGCTTTGGTTTTGTTGACATGGTCACACCACATCGAGGCGCACCCGTATTCGCTGCTGCTGCGAACGGTCGGGGCAATGGCGCTGACGGCCTGGCTGACACTGAGCGGCATCGCGATCCTGGCCGATCGACTGCCGAACCTGCACATTCATTTCCAGGCCATTGGTCCGAGGCTGTGGTCGATGGTCTTCATCTCGCTGCTGTTGTTGGTGCCGTTTCTTGCCCACACGCGCGTCGCGTTGCGCGAGTTCGCGCTGGTGGCCGGCGTAAGCACCTTTGCGGCGATCTTCGATTTGATCCTGGTCGGTTTTTTTGCATTCGGCCCGCTCGGCTCGGTCACCGTGACATTCTTCGTGTCGATCGGCCTGTACGCCGGCGCTCGTCACTGGTTGCTCGATTACCTGCTCGGTCAACGAACGCTGACGACCGAACGCATGTTCGAACAGTTATACCGGATCGCCCGCGAAGTCGAGACCCATCCGGAGCGGGCGCCGAGTCTGCTGATGCAACTGCTGCAGGAGCTGTTCGAGCCACTCGAAGCCGGCACTGTGCCCGCCATCGCCGGTGAAGTTGCCGTCGTCAAGGCCGGCGGCTCGGCGATGCTGGTCCCTGCCGATCTGGCCGATGCCGACATCGATGAGCCAGGCAACAGCATCGTGTTGCGCTTCGCTCAGCGCGGAAGGAGGTTGTTCAATGCGGAAGACGCCCGCCTTGCCGGGCGCATCGTCGAACAGTTGCGACGGGCAATCGCATTCGACCGGGCTGTCGAACACGGCCGCGTCGAGGAACGACAGCGCCTGGCTCAGGACCTTCACGACGACATCGGAGCGCGGCTGCTGACGCTGATGTATCAATCGACTTCACTGGAAACCGAAGAGTACGTCCGCCATACCCTGCAGGATTTGAAGACGCTCACCCGTGGCCTCTCGACCTCCGACCATCAACTGGCAAATGCTGCGGCCGAATGGAAAACCGACCTTCAGCAACGCCTGTCAGCAGCCGGGATCATCCTCAGCTGGGAATGCGACTACGACCGCGATGTGACGCTCAGCGTCGTGCAATGGTCTGCGCTGACACGGATCCTGCGCGAACTGGTCAGCAACGCAATCGCCCACGCAAAGGCGAGCCGGGTCGAGATCACGCTGCACCTCTCGTACAGCAAACTCGAACTGCGGGTCAGCGACAACGGCATGGGCCACCAGCCCGAAAAATGGGCACACGGACTGGGTCTGGGCGGCGTGCGCAAACGCGCCAAACAACTCGGCGGCGAAGTCACCTGGCTGCAATTGCGGCCGAACGGCATCTGCTGCGTGGTCGGAATCAACGGGTTCGAGCTTCAGCCTTGAACTCGACGCGGATCAGGTGACCAACATCGGGACAGCTAGAATCGCCTGCAACGCGGGTGTAGTTCAATGGTAGAACGGCAG
>JBDTQC010000065.1:0-11179 GCA_039932405.1 Ideonella sp. | reverse complement strand
ATGCCGCCGACGCGTGGCGCATCGGGCATCAGGTAGTCGGCGGCGCGCTGGCGGATCAGTTCGGCGTGTTCCTGTGTGCTGGTCAACATTTCTCCGGTGGCGATCGGTGTTTCCAGGGCGATGCACAGTGCGGCGTGGCCCTCGTTGTCGTAGGCGTCGAGCGGTTCCTCGATCCAGACCAGGTTGAACTGCTCGAGCGCACGGCACATGCGTTGCGCGGTGGGCCGGCTCCACTGCTGGTTGGCATCGACCATCAATGCGGCATCGTCGCCCAGCTGCTTGCGCACGGCCGCCACCCGTTCGATGTCGAGGCGGCCGTCGGGTTGCCCCACCTTCAGCTTGATGCCACCGATGCCGCGCTCGCGCGAGGCCTGGGCATTGGTCACCAGTTCGTCGATCGGCGTGTGCAGAAAGCCACCCGACGTGTTGTAGCACTGCACCGCATCGCGTTGCGCGCCCAGCAGTTTTGCCAGTGAAAGTCCGGCGCGGCGCGCCTTCATGTCGTACAAGGCGACGTCGAATGCGCCGATTGCCTGTGTCGCCAGCCCGCTGCGGCCCGCCGATGCGCCAGCCCAGCACAGCTGGGTCCACAGGCGGGAGATGTCGTTGGGGTCCTGCCCGAGCAATGTCGGGGCGATTTCCCTCGCATGGGCAAATTGCCCGGGCCCACCGGCCCGCTTGGCGTAGCTCAACCCCAGACCTCGATGACCGTCGCGGCTTTCGATCTCTGCGAAGAGCATGGCAATTTCAGTCATCGGCTTTTGCCGGCCGGTCAACACCTTGGCGTCGCTGATCGGCTGGGCCAGCGGCAAGTAGCAGGAAGAAAGACGGATCCAGGAGATGGCGTCTGTCGGCTCGGCCGAAGCAGCGCTCGATGCGGGGGTCATTGCCGAGTCTCGGATAAAATGATATCGGTATCATGGTATCGATGTCATGCTTGATGTGTCAAGCGGACAGTTCCCGCTGCCATCGCTGGTCACGCGCCGCTATCCCACTTCGTTGCAGCAGCGATTCGATGAACGCTTCTCGTCCCTTCAAGACACCCACTCTCGCCGATGTCGCGCAAGTCGCCGGCATCTCCAAGATCACGGCTTCCCGGGCCCTCACCAACCCTTCACTGGTTTCGGCCAAGACGATCGGCCGCGTGCGAGCGGCGGTTGAGCAGACCGGCTACATCCCCAACATGCTGGCCGGTGGTCTCAAGTCGACACGAAGCATGACGGTCGCCTGCCTGGTGCCTGCGATCTCGGTCGCCCAGTTCCTGCCGACCGTGCAGGCGCTGACCCAGGGGCTCGCTGATGCGGGCTATCAACTGGTACTCGGCGAGACTGGTTATGACCACTCGCGTGAGGAGGCGCTGGTCGATGCGATGCTGGCCCGACGCCCGGACGGTATTGTCCTGACCGGTCTGGTGCACTCGCGGGTCGCACGGGCCAAGTTGCTCCGCGTCGGGCTGCCGGTGGTCGAGACCTGGGATCTGACCGACCAGCCGATCGACAAACTCGTCGGCTTCTCGCATGTTCAGGTTGGCGCAGCCGTCGGCGAGTTTTTCCGTGGCAAGGGCTGGCGCCACATCGGCATCGCCACCGGTGACGACGAACGCGCAGCCGCCCGGCGCCAGGGTTTCATCGCGGCGTTGGGGCGGGAAGTGCCGGTCGCCGTCGGGCCGGCGCCGAGCAACCTGGCACTCGGCCGGCGTGCGCTGGGTTTTCTGCTGCAGCAAGAGACACGACTCCAGGCGGTGTATTGCAGCTCGGATCAGCTGGCCCAGGGCATCGTGAGCGAGGCACACTCACGCGGCCTGCGCGTGCCCGAGGACCTGGCGGTATGTGGTTTCGGAGATGCAGACTTCGCGGCCCACATGGTGCCTTCGCTGACCACGGTCCAGGTCGACGGCGCCGCGATCGGTGCGCGCGCGGCCCAGTTGATCATCGCAAGTTGTCGCGGCGAGGTGGTCGCTGAGTCGATCGTCGACCTCGGCTTTCGGATCGTCGAGCGAGACTCGACTCGAACCGGTCCGCGCGAACGCCAGCCGACGCTCCGTCGCACCCCACGCCTCTGACGCCCGCAGCAACGAAGGGCCACTGCAGATCGGTGAAAATCGCCACATGACTCAAGAAACGCGAACGGCTGCCGTCCAGGGCAGCCCGAAGATCGGCTTCGTATCGCTCGGCTGCCCAAAGGCGCTGACCGATTCCGAGCTGATCCTGACCCAGCTCCGGGCCGAAGGCTACGAAACGTCGCAGACTTTCGCCGGCGCCGACATGGTGATCGTCAACACCTGCGGGTTCATCGACGACGCGGTGAAAGAGAGTCTCGACGCGATCGGCGAGGCCTTGGCTGAAAACGGCAAGGTCATCGTCACCGGCTGCCTCGGTGCGAAGGGCGGCGATGGCGCCGACAACCTGGTGCGCAAGATGCATCCCAGCGTGCTCGCCGTCACCGGTCCGCACGCCACCAACGAAGTGATGGACGCCGTGCACCGGCATGTGCCCAAGCCGCACGATCCGTTCGTCGACCTGGTGCCGCCGCAAGGCATCAAGCTGACGCCGCGCCACTATGCCTATCTGAAGATCAGCGAGGGTTGCAACCACCGCTGTACCTTCTGCATCATCCCGAGCATGCGTGGCGATCTGGTGTCGCGACCGATCGGCGAGGTGTTGAGCGAGGCGGATCGGTTGTTCGAATCCGGCGTCAAGGAATTGCTGGTGATCAGTCAGGACACCAGCGCCTACGGTGTGGACATCAAATACCGCACCGGTTTCTGGGACGGCAAGCCGGTCAAGACGCGCATGCTCGATCTGTGTGCGCAGCTCGGCGAGATTGCCGCCGGCTACGGCGCCTGGGTGCGGCTGCACTATGTCTACCCGTATCCGCATGTCGACGAGATCCTGCCGCTGATGGCGCAGGGATTGATCCTGCCGTATCTGGACGTGCCGCTGCAGCATTCGCATCCCGCAGTGCTGAAGCGCATGAAACGGCCGGCCAGCGGTGAGCGCAATCTGGAGCGGATCCAGCGCTGGCGCGAGATCTGCCCGCCGATTGTGATTCGCAGCACCTTCATCGCCGGCTTCCCGGGCGAAACCGAAGCAGAGTTCGAGCACCTGCTCGATTTCATGCGTGAGGCACAGATTGACCGCGCCGGATGTTTTGCCTACTCGCCGGTCGACGGTGCAAGCGCGAACAGCTTGCCCGACGCCGTCCCGCTGGCGCTGCGCGAGCAACGCCGAGCCGATTTCATGGCGGTGGCCGAACAGGTTTCAGCGGCCAAGCTGAATCAACGCATCGGCGCGACGATGCAGGTGCTGATCGACCATGCGCCAGCGCTCGGGCGCAAGGGCGCCACCGGCCGCAGTTATGCCGATGCGCCGGAAATCGACGGCGTGGTCCGGCTGCAGCCGCCCGTCAAGGCCTCGAAGACCTTGAAGGTGGGTGAGTTCACGCCGGCGCGGATCGTCGGCACGCAAGGGCACGACTTGATCGCGCAGCCGTTCTGATGAAGACCACCCCCATGGATACCAAGACGACTGCCCTGATTCACCACCCCTACCGGGCGCCTGCCGGATTCGACGCGATTCCTGCTGCGGTCTACAAGGCGTCGACCGTGTTGTTCGCCGATACCGCGGCGCTGCATGCACGCGACTGGAAAAGCAAGTCCGGCTACACCTACGGCCTGCATGGCACGCCCACCAGTTACCTGCTCGAAGAGCGCGTTGCGGCGCTCGAAGGGGGGCTGCAATGCCTGCTGCTGCCCAGTGGCTTGGCAGCGATCACCTTGGTCGACATGGCCTTGTTGAAGACGGGCGATGTCGTTCTCCTTCCGCACAATGCCTACGGGCCGGGAAAATTGCTCGCGCAGCACGAGCTGTCGCGCTGGGGCATCCGAGCTGCCTTCTACGATGCGATGGATCCGCACTCGCTGCAGGCGGCCCTCGCCGAAGCGCCTGCCGATTCAACGCGCCTGGTATGGCTGGAGGCTGCGGGTTCGGTGACGATGGAGTTTCCCGATCTGCCGGCTTTGCTGGCGATTGCGCGCGCCCACCATGCGATCACTGCGATCGACAACACATGGGGCGCCGGCATCGCATTCGATGCCTTTGCAATCGATCGCGATGCCGAAGGCACACCGTGCGGGGCCGACATCTGCGTGCAGGCGCTGACCAAATACCCGTCCGGCGGTGGCGACATCCTGATGGGCTCGGTGACAACGCGAGATGAAACGCTGCACCTGCGCCTGAAAGGCTGCCACATGCGAATGGGCTGGGGGGTGGCGGCCAACGACATCGAAATGGTGCTTCGTTCGTTGCCCAGCATGGCGCTGCGTTATCGCGCACACGATCGCACGGCTCGTCTGCTGGCAGGCTGGTTGGCCGATCGACCCGAGGTCGAGCAGGTGTTGCATCCTGCGTTGAGCAATGCGCCGGGGCATGAACACTGGCAGGCATTGTGTGGCGAAGCCGACGCGGCCGCCGGACTGTTCTCGATCGTCTTCGACAGCCGATATACGCTGGCCCAGGTGGACAGTTTTGTGGATGCCCTGACCTTGTTCAAGATCGGCTATTCATGGGCCGGGCCGGTCAGCTTGGCAGTGCCCTACGATGTGCGGGCGATGCGCGGACCGACGGCGTCGGGCGCTGGTCTGGTGAGGTTTTCGGTAGGCCTCGAGGCGGCGGAAGATCTGATCGCCGATCTGGAGCAGGCGCTGAAGGTGTTGCGGTAGCGCTTTGATGCCGTGCGTCGAAGGCTTACGACTTCGATGAAACTTTGTGCCTCATCAAACGCCCCTTCTCCCGCTCCCAGTCCTTCTTCTTTTCGGTATCTCGCTTGTCGTGCTCGGCCTTGCCCTTGGCAAGCGCGATTTCGGCCTTGACGTGTGAACCCTTGAAATGCAGGTTCAGCGGTACCAGCGTGAAGCCTTTCTGCTCGACCTTGCCAACCAGCCGCTTGATCTCTTCCTTGCGCATCAGCAGTTTCTTGGTGCGGTCGGCTTCAGGGCTGATGTGGGTCGATGCACTGCGCAGCGCGTTGATGCGGCAGCCGATCAGGAACAGCTCGCCATCGCGGATCACCACATAGCCGTCGGTCAGTTGGACCTGCCCGGCGCGGATGGCCTTGATTTCCCAGCCTTGCAGCACCATCCCCGCCTCGTGGCGTTCCTCGATGTGGTAATCGAACCGGGCGCGCCGGTTTTCTGCAATGGGCATGGTGATGGAAATGAGGGCGTTGCCTCTCAATACAATCGCATCATTGTATGAAGCACGTCACGAAGTCCGTCCTGCTGTGGTATTCGGCACCGCAGATGTACCGTCTGGTCACCGATGTCGAAGACTATCCGCGCTTTCTTCCATGGTGCGAAAAGGCCGAGGTCGTCTCGCGTGACGACGGCGGTGTGACAGCGCAGTTGCACCTGGCCTATGCCGGTGTGCGCCACGCCTTCACGACCCGCAACGAACACGATCCCGACCGCGCGGTCCGCATCGAGCTGGTCGATGGCCCTTTTTCGCAACTCGACGGTCATTGGCAATTCATTCCGTTGGCCAAGCCCGGCGCTGGCGCATCCGATGGCTCGCAGGCCTGCAAGATCGAGTTCGAGATGCGTTATGCATTTTCGAGCCGCCCGCTCGAATTGTTGGTCGGCCCGGTCTTCGACAAGATTGCCAATACCTTCGTCGATGCGTTCGTCCAGCGCGCCGGGCAGGTGTATGGCTGATGCGGCTGACGCGATGTCACCGGCGGGGATCGAGGTGGAGGTGGTCCATTGCAAGTCCCGCTCGGTGGTTGACAGTGTCCGATTGCGGCTGCCGCTCGGAGCCAGCGTCGATGACGCGGTTCGCGCTGCCGGGGTCTTGCAACGTCATCCGGAACTCGATGCCGTTGCGCAGCGTCTGGGCATCTGGGGCCGGCTCGTGCCTGAAACGCAGATCCTGTGCGATGGCGATCGCGTGGAGATCTATCGTCCGCTGCTGGTCGAGCCGAAAGAGGCCAGGCGCCTGCGCCAACGCAGTCAGTCGTTGAAGCGCTCGCTGAAAGGCTCTTGAGAAAGGACCGGCCGGCAAGCCGACCCAGCGCCTGCGCCGCTAATGGTCTACTTGCAGTCGCTGGCGACGATCTTGCTTACCCGCGCCTGCTCCTCGGCACGTTGCTTGTCATCAAGGATCTCGCGCTCGCCTTTCTGGTTCGTCCTGGCGATTCGCACGCCGTCGTCCAGCAATTTGAGTTGGCCCTTTGCGCGCAGACAGTTGTCGGCGCGTACCGACGCCAGCTTGGCTTCATCTGCCTTTTCCTTGGCAGCCTTTTCGGCGGCCTCCTTGCGCATCTTGGCCTCGAGCGCGGGTTCGGTGCTGGCTGATGCCGGCGCAGCTGCAACCCGCGCAGGTGTCGGATCGACCAACGACGGGCCACTCGGCGACGGCGGGACAGCGCCTCGCGCCATGCCGGTTGGCCGCTCCAGAATGGCTCGCTCGGGAATATTTGCAGGCGGTGGCCGGTCGCTATAGACGATGCGTGCGCCATCGCGCCATTTCCATTGGCTGGCCGTGGCAGGCGTTGCCAGTGTCAGGCCTGCGAGGATGGCGAGCGCGGTGGCTGCGAGGCGGTTCATGGCTTTCACGCGTTGACGCGTCGGCGAAGGTGAAGCCTGCAGTGTAGCGATCAGCTGGTCGCGCCTGCCGACGCTGCGGATGCACGACCTCGGCCGATCGCCGCTGCGGTGCGGATCACTGCGGGGTCGCTGAACAACTGCGCGACGGAGCAGCCCAGTTTACGGCGCCAGTTCGGATGTTCGTCGACCGTGCCGGGCAGATTCATCTGCTCGGCCTCGCGGGCAAGGTCTTCGATCTGGACCAGCATCAGCCGGCTCGGCGCCTTGGCCAGCATGCAGTGGGCAGCCTCGATCAACTCGGCGATCGATTCGGCACTCGGAGGCACGGCACTTGCCAGACGCGCAGCCGCCTCAGCCGACAGCTCGCCGTGTTGCTGCAATGCGTCGATCAGCGCGCGGCGCGTCGTGCGCCGAAATTCGCTGTCACGCTGCGCACCGTCCTGATCCGGATACAAGGCCAGCGCGGTTCGCCATTCCAGGTCGCGGCCGGCCCAGAGGCCGCTCAGGGTTGGCAGATCGTGGGTCGATACAGCCGCTGCTGCCAGTTCAGGGTAATGCGAAGGTGGCAGAAAGGCGCCGTCACCATTGGCGCGCTCGAACATCAACACCCGGTACGACAGCAATGCCCGAGCGGCAGCGTCGTCGCGGAAACCGTCGGGAACCGTCCCGAGGTCCTCGCCGACCACCAGGCACTGGTGACGCTGGCTTTCCAGTGCCACGATCGCCATCAGTTGGTCGTAGGGGTAGGACACATAGCCGCCGGCCGCCGGACCAGCGCCGGTCGGCACCCAGAACAGCCGTTTCAGGCCGATCACGTGATCGATCCGAACCGCTCCGGCATGGCGCATGTTGGCGCGGATCGCCGCGATGAATGGCGCGTAGACGCGCTGCTGCAATGCAATCGGATTGAAGGGCGTCAGACCCCAGTCCTGGCCCTTCGGGTTGTAGGTGTCCGGCGGCGCACCGATCGACGCCCCGCAAACCAGCAGCGCCGGGTCGTTCCAGGCCTCCGCGCCGTTCGGGTCGACGCCGACGGCAACATCGCGGTAGACGCCAGTCGACATGCCCAGCGCTCGCATGGCGGCTGCTGCGGCTCCCAGTTGGCGGTCGGCTTCCCACTGCAGAAACGTCGAAAATTCGACGGCTTCGGCATGTGCGTCGGAAAAAGCCTGCACTTCGCTGGAATCCGTGTCGCGAAACGCTGCCGGCCAGGCTCGCCAGGACAAGCCCGCGCCTGCGTCGACCATGTGCTGCTGCAAGGCTTCGAACAGAGAGAAGCGAGCCAGATCGGCGCCTGCCGCCTGCTTGAATGCCAGGAAGGCAGCCGGCCGTTCGCCCGTCGGGTCCTGCTGCGCATGCTTGCGAAACTCGGCGAACAGTGCTTTCAAGACCTCGAGCTTGAGCGCGCAGACCATTTCGTAGTCGACCAATTCGCTGGCCCGGACCGCCCGCAGGCGAGCCGCGAACGTGTCGGCTTCCACAAGCCGGCGCGCGGCAGCGCTGTGTGCATAGTCGGGCACCGCTTCGACATCGATGTACAGCGGATTGAGAAAGACGCGGCTCGAGGGCGAATAGGGGCTGAGGTGCCGCGGGTTGGCGGGAAATAGCGCATGCAGGGGATTCAGGCCGATCGACGATGCACCCTGGGCGGCGGCGTGCTGCGCCAGTTCTATCAGATCGGAGAAGTCGCCGATGCCCCAGTTGCGCTGCGAGCGCAACGAATAGAGCTGCGTCGTGATCGACCAGTCGCGGCGCGCTTCGCTTTGCCACTCGGGTGGGGTCCAGCAGCGCTGTGGGGCGACGATCAGCAGCGCGCTAGCGCTGTGCTGTCCCTGGCTGAGGGTCAGGTGGTGATAGCCGATGGCGATATCGTCGAGCGCAATCCGGATCGTTGGCAACGAGCCGGCAATATCTGCCAGTGTGTGCCCGCTGATGCCTCCGCCCAGTTCAAACTTGATTTGCCAAGACACTGCCGTGTCATTTTCCGGCTCGTATCGCCAGGGTGTCGTCAGCGCCTGTCCCTGCCTGGCGAAAAGCACCGGATCGAGCCGTGCAGCGGACGCTTGAACTCGGGCCAGCGATGCGTCTACATCCGCCGCAGACGATGCATCAAAGCCCATTGCGCCGCACAGCAGCCGAAGACTTGCATCGCTGACGGTGCAGACTGCGCCGGAGGCCGAGACGTACTGGCGAAAAACGCCGAGCCGGTCGGCCAGGTGGTGCAAGGGGCGATCGCAATCGGCGGATTCGAAACTCATTTCGGGTGTCTGTTGCAAGGCGATTGAGGGCCGGCCGCTGACCGGCAAGCGCCCGAAAAATCGAAAACAAGGCGGCTTGCGGCCGACGCGAATTCAGCGATGGCACAGAGTATCCAACGAGATCAGACGAAACTTCGCGACCGGCCTGGGCCGACCGATCGCTGCGCGGGGCACCGCAGGGCCAGGCCACGACAACGTGGGTGCGGCTGGTAGAATCTCGTGCTCCCCAAAGCCGCACGAATCAAGGTGCTCGGGCCGGAAGCGGCCACAGCTGCGGTTGGGTTCCGTCCTCCTCAGGAGCTTTCTTCATGCGCCTTCTAGGTAAAGCGCTCACATTCGACGATATTCTTTTGGTGCCGGCGTTCTCGCAAGTGCTGCCCAGGGATACCTCGCTGGCGACGCGCCTCTCGCGCAACATCCTGCTGAACCTGCCGCTGGTGTCGGCGGCGATGGACACGGTGACCGAGGCCCGCCTGGCCATCACGATCGCCCAGGAAGGCGGCATCGGCATCGTCCACAAGAACCTGACCCCGAAGCAGCAGGCGGCCGAGGTGGCACGGGTCAAACGCTACGAATCGGGTGTGCTGCGCGATCCGATCACGATCTCGTCGGGCGTGCCGGTGCGCGACGTGATCGAGTTGTCGCGCCAGCACGGTATTTCGGGCTTCCCGGTGGTTGATGAGGGGCGCGTGGTCGGCATCGTCAGCGGCCGCGATCTGCGCTTCGAGACGCGGCTCGATGCACCCGTGCGCGAAATCATGACGCCGCGTGAGCGGCTGATCACCGTTGGTGAAAACGCGACGCTGGCCGACGCCAAGGCGCTGATGCACAAGCACAAGCTCGAACGTGTGCTGGTCGTCAACAAGGCGTTTGAACTGCGCGGCCTGTATACCGTCAAGGACATCACCAAGCAGACCAATTTTCCGTTCGCCGCGCGGGATGCACATGGCAAGCTGCGCTGCGGCGCGGCGGTGGGTGTGGGCGAGGGCACTGAAGAACGTGTCGACGCGCTGGTCAAGGCCGGCGTGGACGTGTTGGTGGTCGATACTGCCCACGGCCACAGTGCCGGCGTGATCGAACGTGTGCGCTGGGTCAAGCAGAACTATCCGCAGGTCGACGTGATCGGCGGCAACATCGCCACCGGCGCCGCAGCGCGTGCGCTGGCCGATGCGGGTGCCGACGGGGTCAAGGTCGGCATCGGCCCGGGTTCGATCTGCACCACCCGAATCGTTGCCGGCGTCGGCGTGCCGCAGATCACCGCGATCGACAATGTCGCCACCGCACTGGCGGGCAGCGGCATCCCGCTGATCGCCGATGGCGGCGTGCGCTACTCTGGCGATATCGCCAAGGCGATTGCCGCCGGAGCACACACGGTAATGATGGGCAGCATGTTTGCCGGCACCGAAGAGGCACCGGGCGAAATTGTGCTGTTCCAGGGCCGCAGCTACAAGAGCTACCGCGGCATGGGCTCCATTGGCGCCATGCAGCAAGGGAGTGCTGATAGGTATTTCCAGGAATCCAGCACCGGCAATCCCAACGCTGACAAGCTGGTGCCCGAGGGTATCGAAGGCCGGGTGCCTTACAAAGGTTCGATGGTCGGCATCCTGTTCCAGATGGCGGGTGGTCTGCGAGCCAGCATGGGATATTGCGGCTGCGCCAGCATCGAGGACATGCGCGACAAGGCCGAATTCGTCGAGATCACGTCTGCCGGCATCCGCGAGAGCCATGTGCATGACGTGCAGATCACCAAGGAAGCGCCGAACTACCGGCTCGGATGAGATGCCGGCCCAAGAGCGACGAATGCGTCGGATTGGTCCGCGAGCTGATGCGGGCCGGTCAGTGAGTGCGCCGTGTCTCGGTTCCCTGGTGTTGCTGCTGGACGTTTCAGCGTGACCCAACTTGCCGATACGCCCCAGCCGTTGATTCCCGGCGCTGCGAAGCCGCGCCAGGCTGCCATGGGGTTCATCATGGTCACGGTGCTGATCGACATGGTGTCGATCGGCTTGATTGTCCCCGTGCTGCCGGCGCTGGTCGGCAGCTTTACCGGCTCGCAGAAGGACCAGGCGCTGTGGTACGGCGTCGTCGCCTTTGCATTCGGCCTGGCGAATTTCTTTGGCTCGCCGCTGTTGGGGGCGTTGTCCGACCGTTACGGGCGCCGGCCGGTGTTGCTGCTGGGTTTTTGCGGCCTGGCGCTCAATTTTTTCGCCACCGCGATGGCGACGGCCTTGTGGGTACTGATTGTCGTGCGGCTGTTCGGCGGGGCGATGCAGGCCAACGCTGCGGTCGCCAATGCCTATGTCGCAGACATCACGCCGCCGGA
>JBDTQC010000064.1:0-11279 GCA_039932405.1 Ideonella sp. | reverse complement strand
CGCGGCACCAGTCGGTCGACACCCAGAAACAGCGCGCTGAACATCGCGATATTCAGTGCCATGTCGACAAACGAGAAGCGCTCGGCGCGGGGTTTCGCGACACGCTCGGCCGGCAAGCTGCGAATGCCGAGAAAAAAGACGAACAGACCGATCGGAAGGTTGATCGCGAACAGCCAGGGCCACGACGCCACCGACAGCACCAGCGCAGCCACCGACGGTCCGGCCACCGAGGCCATCCCGACAACGATCGAATTGATCGCGATACCCTGCCCGAGCAGCCGGCGCGGATAGATGCTGCGCACCAGCGCCGCATTGATCCCGAACATGCCCGCGCCGCCCAACCCCTGCAGCACGCGGGCAACGATCAGTTGTTCGAGGCTGCGCGACAGGACACAACCCAGTGACGCCAGCGTAAACAGCGCCAGCCCCGACAGATAGACCTTCTTGTAGCCGTACAGGTCGCCGATCCGGGCCAGCGGCAGCAACAGCGTCAGGATGGCGATCTGGTAGGCGTTGACGACCCAGATCACCATCGACGCACTGACGTGCAGATCGTTCGACACCCCCGGCAGCGCCAGGTTCATCACCGAGCCATCGAGCACGGTCAGCGCAATGCCACACAGCACGGTGGCCATTGCGTAGTAGCGAGCGGGGGTTGGCAGCCCGTCGGGCGAGGGCGTTGGCGGCGGTGGAGCGGAGATTTCGGGGGTAGTGGAGAGTGGCATGAGGCGCGAAAGAGACCGCCGTCGATTGTCGTCGCGCGGCGCCAAACGTGCTGGCGCAGGCGCCGCCGCCAGCTTGAGCCGGCAGTTGACACTGGTAGCCGGAGGCATATTCTTAGCCGGTGACTGAGTCGGTTCTCCAAGCGAGGGTTCGTACGGCCCGATCGAGGTGGGCCGCCGCACGCGATCGGCTGGGCGCTGCAGCGACGTGATGCGCCCCATCGAGCCGCAGGACAATTCGTCCGAGCTTGCGCCGCATGCCAATCGACTGACGCTTCGCGGCTCGGCACGCGATGCGGTCTATCCAGCGCTGTGCCCGAACTGCGGTGGCTCGGCCAGCCATCCGATCGAATACGCCAAGGTGTTCCGGGATGCGACGACGGACGGCCCGACGCGTTACACCGTGTCGACGGTGGCCGTGCCCTTCTGCGACGCCTGCATCGCCCGACACCGCGCACAGGAGCCGCAGCAAACGCCCGCCTCGAAACTGATCTCGAGCTTCGCCACCTTGGAGATGCTGGGTGCGGTATTCCCCGCGTTGGCAGCGCTCTTTCTGGTCTACCTGGCACTCGGCGACGCACTGCACGGTCGAGGTACACGCTTTCTGGTGGAACTGGGCATTGCGGCGGTCTTTGCGCTGATCGCCTGGAGCCAAGGTCGTGCGGTCTGGCAAGAGACCGAGCGATTGCGCGTGCCTCCACAAACCGACGTGACGATCGCATTCGATTTCAGCGACGACTCGGCCTCGGCGTTCGAGACCACCCGTTTCGTCTGCACCATCCGTGACACCCGATTCGCCAACGCGTTCAGGGCACTCAACATCGACCGCGAATGGCGTGCCAACAGCCCCGAGGCACTCGCTGAACGCCACCGATCCAGGCGCTATCTGTGGTTGTTCGGCGGCATCCTTGCCCTCTTCGCGCTCTGGGATCTGCTGCGGGAAATTTTCTAATGCTTGTCGGGGCTCGCGGCGCCCTCTTCAGCAACGATGACGCGCAACGCACCGGGCCGGATGCGGAACTGCAGCGGCGCGTCGAGCCGGCATACCTCGCCGTCGGTGGCCACCCGCAACTGCCGGTGGCCGGTCTCGACGCGGATCTCGCTGGCCAGCAGCTGCTTGAAATCGCGCGCCTGCCGCAGCTTGCCCACCAGCGCTCGCAGGCCCAGCGCGATCAGACGCCAACGGCCGGCCCGGTGCGCCACATACACGCTCAGCTGGCCAGCGTCGAGCGCTTCGCGCTGTCCGATCTGCAGGCCCTCGGTCTGATAGGCGTTGTTGCCGATGAAGACAAACGCGGTGCGCTGCACCATGTGACGGCCGTCGACCGACAGGCTGACCGTCAGGAACGGATAGCGTCGAAACGCACCGATCAATGCAAAGACGAAGGCCGGCCACTTGCCGCGGCCGAGCCGGGTCTGCTGCTTCTCGCGGTCACGCACCAGATCGACGTAGAGCCCGATGCTCGCGTTGTTCAGGAAATGGCGCTCATTGACCTGGCCGATATCGAGCTGGCGTGTGCGCCCCGCGGCGATTGCATCCAGCGCCTCCGACAGGTCGAGCGGAATACCAGCATCGTGTGCGAAATGGTTGAGCGTGCCGAGCGCCAGCACGCCGAAAGCGACCGGGCTGTCGACCAGCCGCGATGCGACCGCGTTCAAGGTGCCGTCGCCGCCGCCCGCCACGACAGCACCGCAACCCTGCGCCAGCGCCCGCTCGACCGCCGCCCGGATCTCGTCGCCGTTTTCCACCCAGGCCACCGGCCCGCCATTCGCGATGGCATCGATGCGCTCGCGGTTTGCCTCCAGCCAATCATGGTTCGATCCATTGCCGGCGTGGCGGTTGATGATGAAGGCGATCGACGATGCACTCATCGAACGACGTGCAGCCGGCTGATCGTGCAGCAGGCAGGGCGCTTTTTCAAAAGGGCTTCTCGATCCAGGAACATGGCAAAGGCGATCCGATGGCGCGGCGGCCAGCGATCGCACCATCGTAGCGGTGATGGCCAGCCACGCTATCCTGATGGCTGGCCAACACACGGTGCGTTCCCCTTTTCCAACCATGCGCTGCATCGCCTCACTCGACTTAGACGACAGCTCGCTGAACGTGGCGCGGCGACTGATCGGCATGCTGCTGTTGGTCGACGGTGTCGGCGGCCGCATCGTCGAGACCGAGGCCTACGACGCCGCCGACCCGGCCTCGCACAGCCATGGAGGCCTGCGGCCGCGCAATGCGTCGATGTTCGGTCCGGCCGGACACGCCTATGTCTACCGTTCGTACGGCATCCACTGGTGCCTGAATATCGTCTGCCGCGAGGCCGGTCACGGCGCCGGCGTGTTGATCCGCGCGCTCGAGCCCACCGACGGCCTCGACACCATGCGCCGCCGCCGCGGCCTGGACGATGTGCGGCTGCTCTGTTCCGGCCCGGGCCGCGTCGGCCAGGCGCTCGGCATCGACCGCTCGATCGATGGGCTGCCGCTCGACCGCCCGCCATTCGAGCTGCGCAGCGCAGCCGAATCGCCGGTGCCAATCGAGGTTGTGTGTGGCGTGCGCATCGGCATCTCGAAGGCGCGCGAAATGCCGTGGCGCTTCGGCCTGGCCGGCTCGCGTTTCGTCAGCCGGCGTTTTAGCTGACCCAATGGCCGCGTTGCAGCCGCCTGCTGGCGACAATCCAGCCATGATCGCCGACACCGTTCCCGTGCTGAATGCTGATGCGCTGATCGCAATGGCCAACCGTTACGCGGCGACGGCAAGCGCCTGCAGTGTGTGTTCGGCGCTGGTTTGCCAGGGTTGGGAATCGATGCCCGCCGGTTTCGCGAGTTCGGTGCTGCGCCACACCGCAACGCTGAAGCGGCCCGATGTGGATGACCCGACGCTGAACGAACACCACCCCGCCGGCACCAACCTCTGGTCGGCCGACGCACCGATTGCGCCGGCGTTCTATCCCTTCAACCGCTGCGATGTCTGGCAATGCAGCGCCTGCAGCCGGCCGTTTCTGCGCTACACCGAATATGGCGGCTACTACCAGGACGACCGGATCCGCGAACTGCACGCCGATCGGGTCGACGAGCGCGCTGCCTCCTGATGCGCACCAAGCCCGCCGCGCGGGCCGGCCGGCGCAGCCACCACCATGTCTATGTCGTCGAACTCGACGACCGGGTCTGGAACGAGCCGCGCTTTCGCAGGGCCAATCCCGATCATCAACTCGGCAAACCCTTCGTCTACGTCGGCATGACCGGCCTGGACCCCGACCTGCGCTTCGACAAGCACAAGGCCGGCATCCAGGCCAACCGCTACGTCTTCGAATACGGCCTGCGCCTGCTGCCGTCGCTGTACGAGGTCTACAACCCGATGCCCTACCTGGCCGCGCAGGAGATGGAGGTGGAGCTGGCGATCGGCCTGCGCGAGGCGGGGTATGGGGTCTGGCAGGCTTGAGGGGCGGCCCAGCCCACTGCGATGCGAACGTTCAGGCCAATCTGCTGAGCAACCTCAATACCTGGCAACCCTTACGCCATCAACGCGTCCGCCAAGGCCTGCAAATCGGCCTCGCTGTTGTAGGCCTGAACCGAAACGCGCACCAGAATCTGGCCGTCGTGCTGCGTCACCGGCACCTCGATTCGATGTTGGTCGAACAAGGTCTGGCGCAGCCCGGCTGCGTCGCGATGAGGCACGGGGATCGCCACCATCTGAACGAAGTCGCCATCGCGCGCGATCGGCTGCAGGCCGGTGCCGGCGCACACCCGGTGCATCAGCGCGATCGCCTGCTGATGGCAACGGCTGCGATGAACGTTCCAGTCATGCGCGCGCAACCAGTCGATCGCAGCCGGCACCGTCAGGCACGCCGAGATGTCGCGCGTGCCCTGCCATTGCATGCGGCGCTCGAAGATCGATCGGCCGGTATAGCCATCGAACCCGGTATGGCCGCCATCACCCGCCAGATAGCCCCAGCTGGTGACCGGTGCGTGCAGTATCGACTGGTGTTCGGCGCGGGCACCGATCAACTTGCCAAGGGCCTCGCGCGAGGCCAGCAGCAACGCAGCGCTGCGGCGACCGAGAAACTCGACCGGGTTGCGCTCCATCTCGTGCTCCCACTGCCGACGCACTTCGAGCAACTCGATCGGGCAGGCCCCGAACGAGCCGTGATTGAGAAAGACGACGGTCGGGTCGAGCAGAAAGTGCGAGCGCATCGCAGCCGCTGGTTCGAAGCCGCTATCCCGTCACGGCGGCCGGCTCTGCGCTGTGGCGCCTGATCTGCACCGGACTGCGAAAGCCGGAGTGCACCGGTTGAGCCGGCAACGCGCGCCTGCTGCTACCTGCCAGCACGTGCTTCTGCCAACCCAGCTCGTGGATGACGCTGTTCAGATACAGCGTCTTGCGATCGTCACTCAGCACCCGACCGTGATCATCCAGAAGAAACAAGTTCGTCATGACCATCATGGGGTCGGCCAGCGCGAGCACCCCGGGACACAGCTCGAACCATTCCCATCCGATACCGAACGATACCTCGTTGATGTGTCCGGTCCACATCGTCTGGCCAGTGCTCTCCCTGTTTTGTGGCGGCTCGCCGGCCGGCGTCATGCTGCTGACGCAGGCCATGAGTTGGGTGGCAGTTGCCATCACTGGCGGCGATCGAACCAGGTTCCAAACCATTTCGCCCATAATTCGCACCCTCGAATCAAAATAATGACAACCTAGTTTCGGAGAATTTGAGCAGCAATCAACTGCACACCTTCATAGTCGAAGAGAACGAATGCACATCGATCGGTATTTCGAGGTTTCACAAAGCGAGGATGTCGCAACCTTCGAGCGGTTGCTGATTCGTAGCGCAGACGATCTGGGATTCGGCTTCATCAACGCGGTGCTGGTTTCGGAGAAGCCGATCAAAGGCAAGCCGAAGGTTGTGGTCGTGGGCAACACGCCCCAAGGTCTGGTCGAGGCGGGACGCAATCCGGCCCTGCTGGCGCGCGATCCGGTGATGGCCCGGCTGAAACAGTCGTCTCTTCCGTTTGCATACAACCAGAAGTTCTACAGCGACGCCGGGGCCGGCGATCTCTGGGAAGAGCAGGCCAGCTTCGGATTCAAGGAAGGCATCTGCGTTGCCCTGCACCTGCCCGACCATTGCCACTTCCTGATCGGCGTCGACGGCGACAAACCCTTGCCTCCGCCGGACGAGAACCTGTCACGGCTGATGGCAGACCTGCAGCTGTTCGCCGTCCATGCGCAGTCTGCGGCCGTTCGGCTGCTCAGGCCGGGCATCGAGGAGCCGCAACCGCAACTCAGCGCCCGCGAACTCGAGATACTGAAGTGGACGATGGAGGGCAAGAGTGCCTCCGTGGTGGCAGAAATCCTCGGGCTGTCACGCCATACGATCACCTACCACCTCGCGTCGGTTCTGCGCAAGTTTGGCGTGGCAACCAAACACCAGGCGGTGCTTAGAGCCATCGAACAGGGGCTTGTCGAGCGTCGTTAGCCCGCAACGCCACTACGCACCTGCCTAGTGGCCGCAGCGCTTCTGTTTGGCGACACTTGCAGCTGTTGCAAGCCCGCACCTCACAGGAGTCAGCATGTCGTTTTGGGATGTCATTTGCGAAGCCCTCGGTATTCCACGTCCGGGTTGGTAAGAAAAAGCCAGTCGTCTGAACGGTTGAGCTGAGCAGCTCGGACCGATTCGGAAAGCAGAGGTTCAACTGTTCTGGCGCACCGTGCCGGGATGGTGAATCCCTCGAATATTATTCAAACGTTCGCCACGCACAGTATCGGGGCCGGTATCCACGCCGTTCGCCCCGATATTGGCATTGGCCGACCCGTCCATGTAGACGGTCGCCCAGGCCAGAGCGCGAACGGCTCAATCAGAAGAGTTTTTTAATGCGCAGCCGAGTATCTCGGCCACCGAGCGCAGTTTCTTGTCGCGAGTCCGGATTTTCGTGCCTTCGGTCAATGCTGCCGATGCGAGCAGATGAACATCGACATGGCCGATGCACAGGGCCGCAAGGCTTACGCACCGCGGCTGCCACCTTGCGCTCAAGTGGCAGCCGACCCGTGCAAAATCGCCGCAATGCATTCACCCTGGAGACGATCAGCACCATGGCTGCTCGGCTGGGCGGCGCTGGCTCTTGCCGGTTCGTTGGCGCTGTTGCGCTGGGACATCGCACAGCGTCGCGAAGCCTTCCAGACCGATGCGCGAATCGCCCACCGCCTGCTCAGCCAGCGCGCCGTCCAACAGGAGGCGATCCTGGCCACGCTGGCGCTGCTCAGTCCGCCCGCCGATGGCATTGGCAGTGCCGAGGCACGGCTGCCGGCCGTCTATCCGCAGGTGCTCGCGGTCCTGCGACGCGATGGCCGCACGATCTGGCCCGACCCCGCGCTTCAGGCCAGCGAGGTCCAGTCACGCACCACGCACCACGCCGTCCTGGGGCCAATCGACGCAACACGCCGTCAGTACACGCTGGTGTTGGCCGGCGACCCATCGAGCTTCGCATTGCGTATCGACGTGCAGCGCATGGTGCCCTGGGACACCTGGCCCCTGGCACGCGACGGGCCGGTACGCGCAACGCTCGTGCAGGGCACTCACGTGATCGTGCTGCAACCGGGCGCGCCCGTCGGGTCGCGGCCCGCAGGTCTGACCGAAGGTTTCAGGTTCGCCAAAACGCTGGATGCGGCGGGCCAGCCGTTCGAGTTGCAACTGCAGCGCGCCACCGGACCGGCCGAATGGCCCTGGCTCCGGCTGCTCGGCTGGATGCTGTTCAGCGCGGTCGCACTGACGGCTTGGCGAGCTTCGTTGCAAGCAATTCGCGAACGACGGCGTGCCGTGAAACTGCTGCGCGTGGGACAGATCGCGCGCCTGAACACCATGGGCGAACTGGCAGGTGGGATGGCGCACGAGCTCAATCAACCTTTGACTGCAGTGCTCGCCAACACGCAGGCTGCCAGCCGTCTGCTCGATGACGACCCGCCGGCCTTGGCCGATGCGCGCCGTGCCATGGCGCAGGCCGCAGCGCAGGCGCGGCGCGTCGCCGATGTGGTCACCCGCATGCGTCGCCTGGTCGAGACGCCCGACACCATGCAGCCGAGACAGGCGGTGAATCTGGAGACGGCCTTGCGCGGTGTGATGGAGTTGCTCGAGCCCGAGATCCGACGCCACCGCATTCAGGTGTCGATACGAGGTCAGGTGAGTGTCGTGGATGCCGATCCGGTGGCACTCGAGCAGATCATGCACAACCTGATCGGCAATGCAATGCAGGCGCTCGACGACGTGCCGATCGAGGAGCGTCGCTTGATCCTGTCCATCAGCACCGACAATGGCCAGGGCGTGCTGAGCGTGCGCGACACTGGGCCGGGAATCGGCCCCGACGCCATGCCGCATGTGTTCGATCCCTTCTACACCACACGCCGCGGCGGCCTGGGCCTGGGTTTGAGCCTGTGCGAATCCCTGGCGCAACGCATGAAGGGCACACTGAACGCCCACAATGCCCCGCCGCGCGGCGCTGAGTTTCGTCTGGCCTTGCCGCTGGCACGCAGCGCATGAATCCCACGTCACCGCTGATCAATCTGGTCGACGACGACGACGCCGTGCGCGAAGCGCTGGCGCTGCTGATAGGCACCGTCGGCCTGCGGGTCGCGGTCTGGAAGGATCCGCAGGCTTTTGTCGATGGCTTCGACCGCGAGGCGATCGGCGCCATCGTGCTGGATGTGCGCATGCCCGGCTTGAGCGGCCTGAGCGTGCTCGATCTGCTGCGCGCCCAGGGCGCGGATCAACCGGTGGTCATGCTCACCGGACACGGCACGGTCGAGCTGTGCCGGCGCGCCTTCAAGGCCGGCGCGGTGGAGTTTCTCGAGAAGCCGGTCGATGACGAACCACTGCTCGAGGCGATTCACAACGCTGTGCGCGCGCACGTGGTTTCGCGCGAACGCGGCGTCGTTGATCGAGAAGCGCGAGAGCGCTTTGCCAGCCTGTCGGCGCGCGAGCATGAAGTGCTGTCGCTGGTGGTCGCCGGCCTCACCAACAAGGAGATCGGCCGCGCGCTCACGCTCTCGCCGCGCACCGTGGAAAACCACCGCGCCCATCTGCTGGCCAAACTGCAGGCCGAATCGCTGGCGCAGGTGATCCGGCGCTATGCGGCGCTTGTCGACGAGGCCGCGGCTGCGTAGTTCTACGCAGGCGCTCGCGTAGGCGCACGCATGGCGCGATGCTCACTCGAAACCCAGAATTCCGTCACGGCCAAACTGCGGCCGCGTCGACCGGAAAATCTCAATGAAGCACCTTACCCTCCTCTGTGTCATCGCTCTGGCCGCCAGCGCGCCGTTGGCTCAGGCACAGACTGTTCGCAGCGAAAAGAACATGTCGCTCGAACTCGCCAACCAGATCGCCGCCGCCAGCGTTGCAGCCTGCCAGGCTAACGGCTACGCCGTGGCCGCCACGGTCGTTGACCGCGCCGGCAGCGTGCGTGCCGTGCAGCGCGCCGACAACGCCGGCCCGCACACGCTGGCAGCCAGTCACGACAAGGCCTACACCTCGGCCTCGGCCAAAAGCAACACGCTGGCAATGATGGAGGGTGCGCAGAAGAACCCCGGCGCGGCCAACCTGGTCAACATCCGCGGCTTCCTGCTGCTCGGCGGCGGTGTGCCGGTGAAGGTGGGCAATGAAGTGATCGGCGCAGTCGGTGTTGGCGGCGCTCCGGGTGGTCACCTCGACGAGCAGTGCGCCGTCGCCGCGCTCGACAAGGTCAAGGATCAACTGAAATGAAGTCGCTGCGCCTCGCTCCCCTCGCAGCTTCCATGGCCGCGTTGCTGGCAAGCCTTGCGATGACGGCGACAGCGCAAGTGCCGCCCGCGCCATCCGAGGTCATGGCCTACAGCGGCCTGCACGCTGCCGCCCAGACAGGTGACGTGGCAGCGATCGTGCGCCTGTCAAGCACCTCGCATGCAGCGCTCGAAACACGCGACGGCCAAGGCCGCACGCCGCTGCACGTGGCCACCTTCGCGCGCCAACGCAACGCCGTGCGGACCTTGCTCGAGGTTGGGGCCAACCCCGGCGCGTTCGAGAACGACCGCTACGATGCGGTGACGATCGCCGCCGTGGCCAACGACGAAGAAACGCTTCGCGTGTTGCTCGCCGATGGCGCGAGCGCCAAGCTCACAACCAGCCGCTACGACGGTACGGCGCTGATTGCGGCGGCGCACCTCGGTCACGACGCCGTGGTCCGCCAGTTGATCGCTGCCGGCGCTCCGCTGAATCATGTCAACAACCTGCACTGGACCGCGCTGATCGAGGCCATCGTGCTGGGCGATGGCGGCGCGAGCCACCAGCGCTGCGTGCAAGCCCTGGTCGATGCCGGCGCCGACATGCAACTCACCGACCGCGAGGGGCGCACACCCCTTCAACTGGCACAGGGTCGTGGCTACGCGTCGATTGCGCGGGCCTTGCTTGGGGCGGGTGCTCGCTGAAAGGCCTGGACAGGCGCGGAGGCAGTCGCGATCCGTCGACGTCAAGCGGTCTTGCGCCAACGGCTGCTCGACCGAGGCTGCAGCGCCACTCACGGGTCGACTTGCATGCGTGCTGCCACTCCTGTCGAACCGTCGCAGCGTGTTGCTCGACTCGAAACGTGAGTGCATGATCGACGGATCCCTTCCAAGTTCCCGGGTCCTGTCCATCCGCACACCTGTCCCATTGCAATGTCCTCACCCACGTCCAACATTCGACCCGAGCCCGACCAGGTACTGGTTGATATCGCCGACTACGTCATCGGCTACAACATCGATTCAACGCTGGCTTTCGACACCGCCCGCCACTGCCTGATCGACACGCTGGGCTGCGGCCTGGAGGCCCTGGAATACCCCGCCTGCACCAAGCTGCTCGGGCCGGTGCTGCCGGGCACGGTGGTGCCGAATGGTGCCAAGGTGCCCGGCACGCCGTACCAGCTCGACCCGGTGCAGGCCGCCTTCAACATCGGCACGATGATCCGCTGGCTCGACTTCAACGACACCTGGCTGGCGGCCGAGTGGGGCCACCCGAGCGACAACCTCGGCGGCATCCTCGCAACGGCCGACTGGCTCAGCCGCACGGCTGTGGCCGCCGGCAAGTCGCCACTCACAATGCGTGATGTGTTGACCGCGATGATCAAGGCGCACGAGATCCAGGGCTGCATCGCGCTGGAGAACTCGTTCAACCAGGTCGGCCTGGACCACGTGGTGTTGGTGAAGGTGGCGAGCACCGCGGTCGTCGCGCAGATGCTGGGCTTGACGCGGGACGAGATCATCAACGCGGTGTCGCTCGCCTGGGTCGATGGTCAGAGCCTGCGCACCTACCGTCATGCACCCAACGCCGGCAGCCGCAAGAGCTGGGCGGCGGGCGACGCGACGAGCCGGGCCGTGCGTCTGGCGCTGATCGCCAAGACCGGCGAGATGGGCTACCCGAGCGTGTTGACGGCCAAGACCTGGGGCTTCTACGACGTGCTGTTCAAGGGCCGGCCGTTTCGGTTTCAGCGGCCGTACGGCTCCTACGTGATGGAAAACGTACTGTTCAAGATCAGCTTCCCCGCGGAATTCCACAGTCAGACAGC
>JBDTQC010000063.1:0-11289 GCA_039932405.1 Ideonella sp. | reverse complement strand
GCGCGCGCCATGTCGGCGCGCTCGATCGCCTCGTCGACCTGCTGGTAGTTGATCCAGCGCCAGCCGTGGCAGGCGATCTCGTGCCCGGCTTCGACGAACGCCGCGGCAAGCTCGGGGCTGCGTTCCAACGCCATGCCGACACCGAAGATCGTCAGCGGCAGACCGCGCCGCTCGAACTCGCGCAGGATGCGCCAGACGCCGACCCGCGTGCCATATTCATAGATGCTTTCCATGCTCAGGTGGCGCTGCGCATAGGCCGGCGGATTCGCCATCTCGGACAGGAACTGCTCGCTGCCGGCATCGCCATGCAGCACGCAGTTCTCGCCACCTTCCTCGAAATTCAACACGAACTGCACGGCAACGCGTGCACCGCCAGGCCACTTTGCCGCAGGCGGATTGCGGCCGTAGCCTTTGAGGTCACGGGGATAACGAGGTTCATCACTCATGGCGAATCCGGTTTTCAGTTGGCCGGCCCGGTTGCTGGCGAAAGAATCGCCGACAAACCGGGGCCGCGCGGATCGAGCCGCACATTGCGCTCGACATGTTCGAGGTGGGCGGCACTCAGCCGCGCTGCTGCCTTGCCATCGCGCTGCTCGAAGGCTTTGACGATGGCCACATGCTCTGCATGCGAAGCCTCGGCTGAGTGGGCCGACTGGTACATCAGTGCGATCAATGCCGACCTTGAAGACAGATCGCGCAGCATCTGAGCCAGCACCTGGTTGCCGTGCATTTGCGCCAGCACGTGATGGAAGTCGGTCAACAACCGGGTGCGGGCCGCCACATCCTTGCGGCCGACCGCGGCAGCCTCTTCGGCCAGATGCGCTCGCAACACCGCCAGCTGCGGCTCGGTGAGGGACGCGCAAAGCAGCTTTGCCATCGCCGGCTCGAGCAGGCGCCGCACTTCGTAGATTTCACGCGCCTCGGCCACGCTGGGCTCGGCGACGAATGCGCCGCGCGCCGGCTCCAGTGTTACCAGGTGGTGACGGCTCAGCTGGATCAGCGCCTGGCGCACAACGGTGCGCGATACGCCGAAGATATCGGCAATCTGTTGCTCGGCCAGCTTGGTGCCGGGCATCAGGCGGCGCTCGACGATGGCATTGGTGATCGAATCGACGATGCGCTGGGTCGAGCCACTGGCACCGCCGCCTTTCACGGGTGGCGAAATCTTCGCCGGCTCGGCGGCCAACGGCGATGGTGGGTGAATCACCTGAAGCGTGGGGCGGCTGCGTGACATGGCAGACTGATTCTTGAACGCGAGGCAAAAAGTTCGAAAAGTGTGTACGAGAGTGTATACAATTTTTGACGAGCCGCAAGCCCGCGGTCTGCAACCGGAGACTGACGATGGGACACCTCAGCACACATGTACTCGACACCGCGAACGGCTGCCCCGCCGCCGGCATGCGAATCAGGCTGCAACGGATCGATGGCGACGCGCTGGTCGAGCTCAAGGCCGAAACGCTGAACAGCGACGGCCGCACCGTTCAGCCGTTGTTCACGGCTTCGGAAATGGCGGTCGGGCGCTACCAGCTGGTGTTCGAGGTCGCAGCGTATTTTCGAGGGCGCGGCCAGCAGTTGCCAGAGCCGGCGTTCCTCGACCAGGTCCCGCTGGCGTTCGGAATTGCCGATGTCGACGGGCACTACCACGTGCCGCTGCTGGTCAGCCCCTGGAGCTACAGCACCTACCGCGGAAGCTGACCCGCACACTGGCGTGGCAGCCCGCACTGCGTCAAGGCGACGTTGAATTCAGCGTTGCCCCAACCTGAAGTCGAGGCTAGCCAGCATGCGAATGGCCGATACTGCGCCTTCCGGCGTCTGCGCCCCGAATCCAGCGGACCGGGTCCAGGCCATCCCAAAAGAACAGGAGACTCGACGTGAACACCGCCAAGAAGCTGCTCGACATCGACCGTGAATCCGCAGGCGCTCTGGAACTGATGGCCCAGCTCGACGAGCGCATCAGGACCAAGCTGCCGCCCGAACAAGTCGAGCAGGTGGCCGAGTTTGCCCGCCAGTACTACGGCCAGGTGGCGCCGGAAGATCTGGTCGAGCGCTCGCTGACCGACCTGTACGGTGCAGCGCTGTCGCACTGGCATTTCGCTCGCACGTTTGCAGGCGGCGCACCCAAGCTTCGCGTCTACAACCCGCGGCTGGAAGAACACGGCTGGCAATCGACCCACACGGTGATTGAAATCGTCAACGACGACATGCCGTTCCTGGTCGATTCGATCACGATGGAAGTGAACCGTCTCGGCCTGACTCTGCACCTGATTTCGCATCCGGTGATGCGAATCCGGCGCGATGGCGAGCACCGGATGATCGGTATCGCGCCGCGGCCTGACGAGCCAGAAGGTCGCCTCGAGTCATTCATCCATGTCGAGGTCGATCGGCGCACCGATCAGGCTCGATTGACCGAATTGCACGATGGCCTGATGCGGATCCTCGGTGATGTCCGGTCCGCAGTCGAAGACTGGAAACCGATGCGCCAGACGGTCATCGACACGGTTGCGCAATTGAAGCAGCGCCCGCCTCCCGTGAAGGCCGAAGATCTGGCCGAGGACCTGGAATTCTTGCAGTGGCTGGCCGACGACAACTTCACGCTGCTCGGGCAGCGTGACTACGATCTGGTCGACGAGGGCCAGGGCGACTCGCTGCGCGTCATGCCCGGATCCGGACTCGGCATCTTGCGCGCCGCCGAAGCGGCGGCGCCGCCTTCGGCATCGTTCGCGGCGCTGCCGGCCGAGGTGCGCGCACAGGCGCGCGATATTCGCGTATTGCTGCTGACCAAATCGAATGCGCGCGCCACCGTGCACCGGCCCGGTCACCTCGACTACATCGGCGTCAAGCGCTTCGACGAGCAGGGCAAGGTGATCGGCGAACGGCGCTTTCTCGGCCTGTACACATCGGTCGCCTACAGCGCCAAGGCGGCCGATATCCCGTTGCTGCGCCGCAAGGTGCAGATGGTGATGGATCGCGCCGCCCTGCTGCCGAAAAGCCACGCGGCCAAGGAGCTGGCAACCATCCTCGAGCAGTTCCCGCGCGACCTGCTGTTCCAGATCGAGGTCGAAGACCTGTACCCGACCGCCCTGGGCATCCTGCGCCTGGGCGAGCGCCAGCGCACGCGCCTGTTCGTTCACCGTGATGCGTTCGGACGCTTTGCCTCGTGTCTGGTCTATGTGCCACGCGAGAACTACAACACCGACATCCGCACCCGCATGCAGCGGATGTTGAGCGACATGCTGCACGGCGAGTCATCCGAATTTTCGGTGCAGTTCTCCGACTCTCCACTGGCGCGCGTGCTGATCGTGGTGCGCATGCGCAGCGGCTCCAAGCCCGAGGTCGACGACCGTGTGCTGGAGCAGAAGATCGTTGGCATCGCGCGGCGCTGGGAAGACGAGTTGCTCGACGCGCTGGTCGAGACGCATGGCGAAGAACAGGGCAACAGCCTTCACAACCGTTATGCCGAAGGCTTCTCGGCCGGCTATCGCGACGAACATTCACCGCGCCTCGCGGTGCGCGACATCGAACTGATGGAATCGCTGAAAGGCAGCGGTTCGCTTGCGATGAGCCTGTATGTTCCGCTCGAAGAACCGCCCGGCCGGCTGCGCTTCAAGCTGCTGCGCGCCGGCCAGCTTGCGCCGCTGTCGGAAAGCCTGCCGATGCTCGAACACATGGGTGTCGAGGTGATCGAGGAGCGGCCCTACGAGGTGCGGCGTCGAGATCCCGGCGAGTTGCCAGGTGACAAAGGCACCGACGTCTGGATCGACGATTTCGGCATGCGCATGCCCGGCGACGAAGAAATCGATGTCGAACCTCTGCGGGCACGCTTCCACGACACCGTTTATCGCACCTGGAAAGGCGACAACGAGAACGACGACTTCAACCGCCTGGTGCTGCGCGCCGGCCTCGACTGGCGGCATGTCAACATGTTCCGCGCCTATGCGGCCCACATGAAGCAGATCGGATTTGCGCTCAGCCGCACCTATATCCAGCAGGCGCTGGCCTGCAATCCCGCGATCTGCTCGAAGCTGGCCGAACTGTTCGATGCCCGCTTCGATCCGGCTGGGCAAGGCGATCGCGCAGCGGCGCAGGCCGTCATCGTTGCCGACATCGAGAAAGCGCTCGATACCGTCTCCAACCTCGACGAGGACCGGATCCTGCGCCAGTATCTGGCGGTCATCCAGGCCACCTTGCGAACCAACTTTTTCCAGCGCATGGCCGACGGCGGGCACAAGCCGGTGATGTCGTTCAAGTTCGATCCGAAAAAGATTCCCGGCCTGCCGGAACCGAGGCCGATGTTCGAGATCTTCGTCCATTCACCGAGGGTCGAGGGCGTGCATTTGCGCTTCGGCCATGTGGCGCGCGGCGGCCTGCGCTGGTCCGACCGCAAGGAAGATTTCCGCACCGAGGTGCTCGGCCTGGTGAAGGCCCAGCAGGTCAAGAATGCCGTCATCGTGCCGGTCGGATCGAAGGGCGGGTTCGTGCTGAAGCGGATGCCTGCGGCAGCCGCAGCCGGCGATCGTGAAGCCTTGATGGCCGAGGGCATCGCCTGCTACCAGGCCTATCTGCGTGGTCTGCTCGATATCACCGACAACCTGGTCGGCAATGCCGTTGTGCCGCCGGCCGACGTGGTGCGCCACGACGGTGACGATCCCTATCTGGTGGTTGCGGCCGACAAGGGAACGGCCACTTTCTCGGACATCGCCAACCGCACGGCCGCCGAGTTCGGCTTCTGGCTCGGCGATGCCTTCGCTTCCGGCGGCTCCGCCGGCTACGACCACAAGAAGATGGGCATCACCGCCCGCGGCGCCTGGGAATCGGTCAAGTTCCACTTCCGCTCGCTCGGGGTCGATACCCAATCGCAGGACTTCAACGTGGTGGGTGTCGGAGACATGAGTGGCGACGTCTTCGGCAACGGCATGCTGCTGTCGCGCCATATTCGTCTGCTCGCAGCATTCGACCACCGCCACATCTTCATCGACCCCAAACCCGATCCGGCAACCAGCTTTGCCGAGCGTGAGCGGCTGTTCGCGTTGCCACGTTCAGCCTGGACCGACTACAACCAGCAGCTGATATCCGCCGGCGGTGGAGTGTGGCCACGCAGCGCGAAATCGATTGCGCTGTCACCCGAGGCGCGCCAAGTGCTGGGCATCGACGCCGCCATCACGGCCATGACACCCAGTGAGTTGATGCACGCCATTCTGAGCTCGCCGGCCGACCTGTTCTACAACGGCGGCATCGGCACCTATGTCAAGGCGAGCACGGAAACGCATGGCCAATGCGGCGACCGCGCCAACGATGCGATCCGTGTCGACGGCAACCAGCTGCGCTGCAAGGTGGTTGCCGAAGGCGGCAACCTGGGTTGTACCCAGCTGGGGCGTATCGAGTTCGCGTTGCACGGCGGCCTGATCAATACCGATGCGATCGACAACTCGGCCGGCGTCGACTGTTCGGATCACGAGGTCAATATCAAGATTCTGCTCAATTCGGTGGTCGAAGAGGGTGAACTGACGGCCAAGCAGCGCGACAAGGTGCTGGCTGAAATGACCGACGACGTGGCCGCGCTGGTGCTGCGCGACAACACCTTCCAGAATCAGGTCCTGCTTTATTCGCGCGCCCACAGCGCCGAGCTGCTCGACGAGCAGGGTCGTTACATGCGCCACCTCGCGACGCGTGGACGGCTCAACCGCGAAATCGAATTCCTGCCCAGCGACGATGTGCTGAAAGAGCGCCGCAAGGCCGGGATCGGGCTGGCCACACCCGAGCTGGCGGTGCTGCTGGCATACAACAAGATGGAGCTGTACGACGAAACGCTGGCCTCGGACGTTCCGGAAGATCCCTACATCGCAACCACGCTGGAACGCTATTTCCCGCATCTGCTGCGCGAGCGGTTTCCGCAGGCGCTGCCTCGCCATCAGTTGAAGCGCGAGATCATCTCGACCCACGTGGTCAACAGCATGATCAACCGGGTCGGCCCGACCTTCGTGCACCGGCTGCATGAAGAAACCGGCGCCGCATCGGCCGACATCGTGCGTGCCTACACCGGCACGCGCCAGATGTTCAACCTGGTGCCGCTGTGGCAGGCCAACGAGGCGCTGGACCATCAGGTACCGGTCTCGGCGCAACTCGAGATCATTGGCGCCACCGTCCGCCTGCTCGAGCGCGGCACGGTCTGGCTGCTGCAGCAACGCGGCGCGCTGCGCGACCTCGACCAGACGATCAACCGCTTTGCGCCAGGTTTGCGCGAAGTGGGCGCCGGCGTCGACCGCTGGCTGGCACAGCAGGAACGCGAGGCGCTCGACGCCGACGTGGCAGCCCTGACCACTCAAGGTGTGCCGAACGCGCTGGCTCAACAGGTGGCACGACTCGACGCGCAACTGGCCGGCCTCGACATCGTCGAGGTCGCCGCTGAGGTCGGCAGCGATGTCGAGACGGTGGCCGGCGTCTATTTCGGCATTGGCGGGCGGCTCAGCCTGGGCTGGCTGTCACAGCAGATCGTCGACTTGCCGGCCGCCAGCCATTGGCAACGGCTGGCTCGCCTGGCCATGCGCAGCGACCTGTCGACGCTGGCTCGCGCGCTGACTCAATCGATCCTGCGCGTCGGCGATGGCGCGCCTTCCGATACCGAATCACGCATCGGCGCCTGGGAGGCGCAGCGCGAATTCCAGCTGGCCCGCTGCCAGCAGTTGCTGGCCGACCTGCGATCGGTACCGGCACTCGACATGTCGATGTTGTCGGTGTTGCTGAGGGAGTTCCGCGCGCTGATCTAGCGCACCGCCCAGCGCCAGTCTTCTGTCCATTCCCGAACCGGCCAGCCGGTGGCGCCGATCCGAACAGCATCCCGGTCTAGAGAGCATGTTGACTTGCGGCCAGACGTCGATCGGCAATCCATCAACCGAGAATTCGGCACACAGCCGATTCTTGGCGCGCACGCAATCTGCAGCGGGCGGGTATGGGCATTGGAGGGAGCATCGATCATCGTGAACTCGCAATCGGGCCAATTCGATGGTCCATGAAGTCTGCCAAGGCCATCTGCAATCGAAGGCCGAACGAACGGTATTGGTCCGACGCAAAAGATCGGCAAGAATCGACACCGACGCTTTCAAACGACCACCCGGAAGCCCGCCGCTGTCGATCGGTTGCGGGCACCCAGCCTGTGATTCAACCATGACACTCGAAAATCTCCTGCAAACCGGCGCCGATGACGCCATCGCCATTGCCGCGCCGGGCCGCCCCCCGCTCGACTACCGAGCGCTGCGCGCATTACTGCGGGCGACGACCGGATCGCTCAATGCAACCGGAATCGGCCGCAACGATCGGGTGGCGATCGTGCTGCCCAACGGTCCCGAAATGGCGACCTGTTTTCTGGCCTGCGCCAGCGCGGTGTCCAGCGCACCGCTGAACCCGGCTTATCGTGCCGACGAGTTCGAGTTCTACCTGGACGATCTGCATGCCAAGGCATTGATCGTCGAGCAGGGCAGCCAGTCGCCGGCGGTCGAAGCGGCGCGCAAGTTGGGCATTCGCATCATCGAGCTGGTGGTGGCCGAAGGCGCACCGGCCGGCCATTTCAGCCTGGGTTCAATGCCAGGCGCAATCTGCGCAAACCCTGGCCCGTCGCACGCGACGGACGTGGCAATGGTGCTGCACACCTCAGGCACCACTTCTAAGCCCAAGCGGGTACCGCTTTCGGTGGCCAATCTGTGCGCGTCGGCCGGCAACATTGCGGCCACGCTGCAGTTAACGACGCAGGACATCGGCCTCAACATCATGCCGCTGTTCCACATCCACGGCCTGATGGCCGGGCTGCTGGCACCGCTGTCGGCCGGCGCGCGGGTCTTCTGCACGCCCGGCTTCAACGCGCTGCGCTTTTTCAAATGGATGGATGAGGCGCATCCCACCTGGTATACGGCCGTGCCGACGATGCATCTGGCGATTTCCAGCCGCGGCAAGCAAAACGCCGACGTGCTGGCGCGTCACCCCTTGCGCTTCGTCCGCTCGTCATCGTCGGCGATGCCGCCGCTGCTGATCGAGCAGATCGAGGCGATGTTCAAGGCACCTCTGATCGAATCGTATGGCATGACCGAAGCGGCGCACCAGATGGCCTCGAATCCGCTGCCCCCACTGCAACGCAAGCCGGGTTCGGTCGGGCGTGCGGCCGGCCCGGAAATCGCCATCCGCGGCGATGCTGGCCAACTGCTGAGCGCCGGCGGCGTGGGCGAAATCGTGATTCGCGGGCCCAGTGTCACCGCCGGCTATGAAAACAACCCGAAAGCGAATGCCGAGGCCTTCGTCGATGGCTGGTTTCGCACCGGTGACCAGGGCACGATGGATGCCGATGGCTACGTGAGCATCACCGGCCGCCTGAAGGAAATCATCAACCGCGGCGGCGAGAAAATCAGCCCGCGCGAGATCGACGAGATCCTGCTCGACCACGCCTCGGTCGCGCAGGTGGTGGTGTTCGGCGCGCCACACAAGCAGCTCGGCGAAGAAGTGGCGGCGATGGTCGTGCTGCACGAAGGACACGAGTGCGACGAGCGCGAGCTGCAGCAATTTGTCGCCCAACGCGTTGCCGGCTACAAGGTGCCGAAAAAGATCCTGTTCGTCGACGAATTGCCGAAAGGCGCGACCGGCAAGTTGCAGCGCATCGGCCTTGCACAACGCATCGGCCTGGACTTCGGCACCGTTGTTTCAGGGGAGATCTAGTGCCTGCCATCAAGTACGCCATCGTCGGCGCCGGTGCGATCGGGGGCTACCTGGGCGCCAGGCTGGCATTGGCCGGCGAGCCTGTCACCTTCATTGCGCGCAACAAGAATCTGGCGGCCATCAATTCACAAGGCTTCCGGCTGCTGTTGCCTGACGGCAGCACCCAGCACGCGCGCGACGTGCACGCAGTCCAGGATCCGGCCGAGGCCGGGCCGCAGGATGTGGTGCTGCTGACCACCAAGGCGCATCAGGTGCGCGATCTGTTGCCGGGTTTGCGAGCCTTGTTCGGCCCTGAAACGATGGTCGTCACGATGCTCAATGGCGTGCCGTGGTGGTACTTCCAGCGCCTCGGAGGCGAATACGACGGCCGTGCTCTGACCAGCGTCGATCCCGATGGTGCATTGGCCGCCGGCATCGAGGTCGAGCGCGTGATCGGCAGCATCGTCTACCCGGCCGCCGAACTGGTCGAGCCCGGCGTGGTGCGGCTGGTCGAAGGCAACCGATTCTCCATAGGCGAGCTGGATGGACAGCGCAGCCCGCGCATCGAGGCGCTCAGCAAATCGTTGATGGCAGCCGGTTTCAAGGCGCCGGTATCACGAGACATCCGCAGCGAGCTCTGGGTCAAGTTGTGGGGCAATCTGAGCTTCAATCCGATCAGTGCGCTCACCCACGCGACGCTGGAAGACATTTGCCGCTTTCCGCTCAGCCGCGAGCTGGCCGCGCGAATGATGAGCGAGGCCCGCACGGTGGCCGAAAAGCTCGGCGTGGAATTCAAGGTTTCGCTGGAGCAGCGCATCGCCGGCGCAGAAAGCGTCGGCGCACACAAGACCTCGATGTTGCAGGACGTCGAACACGGCCGCGCCCTCGAGTTGCAGGCGCTGGTGGGCAGCGTGGTCGAACTGGCGCGCATCACCGAAACCCCGACCCCCACCATCGACGCGATCTTCGCCACCACGGCGCTGCTGATGAAGACACTTGCCGATCGCCACGGAAGGCTCGAAATTCAACCAGCCTGAAGACCTGGCGCCCGTCTGGCACCGGATGACTGAAGCCAGGCGGCAGTCCGGGTAACTACCGATCATTTTGTTTACAGACGTGTATACAGTTTGATGGTCGCCGCGGAGCCTGCTGGTCCGGTCCGGTTCGTCCACGGACATCAGCAAGTTGCGACAAAGCTTTCCTCACAGAGCCCGCTGTGGTGAGGGGATTTGCACAGTTCTTGCTGTGCATTCCCCTGCCGAAGTGAGGACACGATGGATTCATACCTGCTCGACTGGGCCAACCTGCTGCTGCGCTGGGCTCACGTCATCTTCGCGATCGCGTGGATCGGCTCGTCGTTCTATTTCGTCTTTCTCGACAACAGCCTGACCCGACCGGAAGACCCCGAACTCAAGCGCAAGGGTGTCGACGGCGAGCTGTGGGCCGTGCATGGCGGCGGCTTCTACCACCCGCAGAAATACGTGGTCGCGCCAAAGCAGATGCCCGAGCACCTGCACTGGTTCTACTGGGAAAGCTATTCCACGTGGCTCAGCGGTTTCGCGCTGTTCACGGTGCTGTACCTGTTCAACGCCAGCAGCTTCCTGATCGACAAGTCGGTCCATGACTGGTCGCCAGCGGCGGCCATCTCCGCATCGCTCGGATTCCTGGTCGTCGGCTGGGTGGTCTACGACGCCATCTGCCGCATCTTCGGCCAAAAGAAGCATGGCGACCTGATCGTCGGCATCGGTCTGTTCATCTATGTGGTGCTGGCGTCATGGGTGGCCTGCCAACTGTTTGCCGGCCGCGCCGCCTTCTTGCTGATCGGCGCCATGCTGGCGACGACGATGAGCGCCAATGTCTTCGTCTGGATCATCCCGGGCCAGCGCAAGGTGGTCGCGCAGCTGAAAGCCGGGCAGCCGGTCGATCCGATCTACGGCTGGCGCGCCAAGCAGCGCAGCGTGCACAACACCTATTTCACGCTGCCGGTGCTGATCGCCATGTTGTCCAACCACTACGGCTGGCTGTATCAGGCCCCGCACAACTGGCTGGTGCTGGTGCTGTTGATGCTGGCCGGTGCACTGATCAGGCACAGTTTCGTGGCGCGCCACAAGGCGTTGGTGCAGGGACGTCGAGTCCCCTGGGAGCATGCAGTGATCGGCACCGCGCTGGTGCTCGGGCTGGCAATCTGGCTCGCACCGCCGCCGATATCGGCGCAAGCCGCCGCGGCAGCCACCAGGCCGGTGACCTTTGCCGAAGTGCAGGCGGTGATCAATCAACGCTGCGTGATGTGCCACAACGCGCAGCTGCAGCAGAAAAACGTCGCGCTGCACACGCCCGAGCTGATCAGCCAGCACGCCCAGCAGGTCTATCAGCAGGCGGTGCTGCTCAAGTTGATGCCGTTGAACAACGCGACGCAGATCACCGACGAAGAACGCGGCCTGATCAAGCGCTGGTTCGAGGCCGGCGCCAAGCTGAACTGATCACCCCAGACGTCGGGCCGCAGTCCGGGCCCCCTTGCCAAGACTTCAACCCAGGAGCTCGCCATGAGCACTCCCCCAGTCCATCCAGTGGATCTCGCGGCCAAGCAGCGTCGCGTAATGGGAAGCCGGCAGA
>JBDTQC010000062.1:0-11348 GCA_039932405.1 Ideonella sp. | reverse complement strand
CCGGTCTCGCCGTGGAACACGCTCACCAAGGGCTACCGCACGCGCAACAACAAGCGCACGCAGACGATGATCGTCGCGCGTCGCAAGAAGTAAGAAGGCCGTTCCATGACTCGTTCGCTCAAGAAGGGCCCGTTCATCGACCATCACCTCGCGGCGAAGGTCGAGAAGGCGAGCGCCACCAAGGACAAGAAGCCGATCAAGACCTGGTCGCGCCGCTCGACGATCCTGCCCGATTTCATCGGCCTGACGATCGCGGTGCACAACGGCAAGCAGCACGTGCCGGTCTACGTCACCGACCAGATGGTCGGCCACAAGCTCGGTGAATTTGCGCTGACGCGCACGTTCAAGGGCCACCCGGCTGACAAGAAATCCAAGAAATAAGGACGCACGATGGAAACCAATTCAATCGTACGCGGGGTTCGTCTGTCGGCTGACAAGGGCCGGATCGTCGCGGACATGGTTCGCGGCAAGAAGGTGGATCAGGCGCTGAATATTCTCGCGTTCACCCCGAAGAAGGCCGCCGGCATCATCAAGAAGTGTCTGGAGTCGGCAATCGCCAACGCTGAGCACAACGACGGTGCCGATATCGACGAGTTGAAGATCAAGACGATCTTCGTCGAACAGGGCGCAACGCTGAAGCGTTTTTCCGCACGGGCCAAGGGCCGCGGCAACCGCATCAGCAAACCGACCTGTCACATCTACGTCACCGTCGGCAACTAAGAGACCAGAAGCACCATGGGACAAAAAATCCATCCGACCGGTTTCCGTCTGCCTGTGACGCGGAACTGGGCGTCGCGCTGGTACGCGAACAACCAGAACTTCGCCACCATGCTGGCCGAAGACCTGAAGGTGCGCGAATACCTGAAGGCGCGTCTCAAAAGCGCAGCCGTTTCACGCATCCTGATCGAGCGTCCCGCCAAGAACGCTCGAATCACCATTTTCTCGGCTCGTCCGGGTGTGGTGATCGGCAAGAAGGGTGAGGACATTGAAAACCTGAAGGCCGAACTGACGCGCCGTCTGGGCGTGCCAGTTGCAGTGAACATCGAGGAAGTGCGCAAGCCTGAAATCGATGCGCAGCTGATTGCCGACAGCATCACCCAGCAGCTCGAGAAGCGGATCATGTTTCGCCGTGCCATGAAGCGCGCGATGCAGAACGCCATGCGCCTGGGTGCGCAGGGCATCAAGATCATGTCATCGGGCCGCCTGAACGGTATCGAAATCGCGCGTTGCGAGTGGTACCGCGAAGGTCGGGTGCCGCTTCACACGCTGAAGGCCGACATCGACTACGGATTCTCCGAAGCGAAGACGACTTATGGCGTGATCGGGGTCAAGTGCTGGGTCTACCGCGGTGATCGCCTGGCCAATGGCGAGGCCCCTGGTATTACCAAGCCCGAAGGTGGCGAAGACGACCGTCGTCCGCGCCGGAATGCCCGCCCAGGCGCGCCACCCGGCCGTGGCCGTCCGGGTGGTCCGTCGGGTGATCGATTCCCGCGAGCGGCTGGTCCGGCTGCCGAAGGCGCCGACAAACCTGCAGAAGGCGCCGATGGAGCTCGCACGCCGTCCGTCAAGCGCGTGCGCAAGGCCGTGGCACCCGGTGCCACTGAGCCGCCAAAAGGAGAATAAAACATGATGCAACCCGCACGCCGGAAGTTCCGCAAGGAACAAAAGGGTCGCAACACCGGTGTCGCAACCCGTGGTGCGAATGTCTCGTTCGGCGATTTCGGCCTGAAGGCCACCGAACGCGGCCGCCTGACGGCCCGTCAGATCGAAGCTGCACGCCGCGCGATTTCGCGTCACGTCAAGCGGGGTGGTCGGATCTGGATCCGAATCTTCCCGGACAAGCCGATTTCGCAGAAGCCCGCTGAAGTCCGCATGGGCAACGGCAAGGGCAACCCGGAGTACTACGTGGCCGAGATTCAGCCCGGCAAGGTGCTCTATGAAATCAACGGTGTCGCCGAAGAGCTGGCCCGCGAAGCGTTCACCCTGGCCGCAGCCAAACTGCCGCTGAAGTGCACCTTCGTTACCCGCCAGGTCGGCGCCTGAGGAGCCTAGACAATGAAAGCATCTGAACTCCGCGCCAAGGACGTGGCCGGCCTCGACAAAGAGGTCAGCGACCTTCTGAAGGCCCATTTCGGCCTGCGCATGCAAAAAGCCACGCAGCAACTGACCAACCATTCGCAGATGGGCAAGACGCGCCGCGATATCGCGCGCGCCAAGACCGTTCTGGCGCAGAAGAAGAAAGAAGAGGCTGCGAAATGAATAGCCAAGCCGTTGCCGAGACGACCGCCGATGTGGCCGCACCGGCTGCAAAAAATACGCGCACGCTGGTCGGCAAGGTCGTCAGCGACAAGCGCAGCAAGACCGTCACCGTGTTGATCGAGCGCCGTACCAAGCACGAGCTGTATGGCAAGATCGTTGCTCGTACCAGCAAGTACCACGCCCACGACGAAAAGGGCGAGTACAAGATGGGCGACATGGTCGAGATTGCCGAGTGCCGTCCGATCTCCAAGACCAAGGCGTGGGTGGTAACCCGGCTGGTCCAGGCTTCGCGCGAGGTCTGAGAGAATCCGTCGCTGGCAAGTTGTCTTGCCTGCAACACCTCAGCCGGTAACGCCGATTCGTGGCGTCCGGCTGTTTTCATTTGGCCGTCCGGCCTTCCGAACAAGCAATGCAGGAGCATGACATGTTGAAGATTGGTGACAAACTGCCCGCCGCGACACTGCAGGAATTCGTCGAAGTCGAAGGTAATGGCTGCTCGATCGGGCCGAACCCGGTCGATGTCGCCAAGGCCACCAGCGGCAAGACGATCGCGATCTTCGCGCTGCCGGGCGCCTTCACGCCGACCTGCTCGGCGCAGCACGTGCCCGGATACGTGCAACAGGCCGACGCACTGCGCGCCGCCGGTATCGATGAAGTGTGGTGCGTGTCGGTGAACGATGCCTTCGTGATGGGCGCTTGGGCGCGTGATCAGCACAGCGCAGGCAAGGTTCGCATGATGGCCGACGGCAGCGCCGATTTCACCAAGGCCACCGGTCTGACGCTGGACCTCGGCTCGCGCGGCATGGGCCTGCGCTCGCAGCGTTACTCGATGCTGGTAGTCGATGGCGTCGTCAAGAGCCTCAATATCGAGGCGCCGGGCAAGTTCGAGGTGAGCAACGCCGAGACGATGCTGGAGCAGGCGAAGGCCAGCAAGGGCTGAAGGGCGGCATTCCTATGGTAGGAGCGGCTTCAGCCGCGCTTTCGGTACAGCATCGAAGAGATCAAGCGCGGCTGAAGACGATCCTACACAAAAGATTGCCCTAGCACTTGACGCATTGGCAAAAACCAGTAGATAATCGACGACTTCGCTGAACATACGCGCCTGGCATGCAGCCAGGCAAACGGGTTCGGTTCCGCCCAAGCAGCGCCTGCGGCCAGCATGTTTCACGGCAGGTCAAGGCACTGACGGGCCCAAGACTGATCGCGCGCAAGCTGCTCCACGGCAACGCAAGCGGTTCAAGTTGGGGACATAGAACATGATTCAAATGCAGTCGCGGCTTCAGGTCGCGGACAACACGGGTGCCAAGTCCGTCATGTGCATCAAGGTGCTGGGCGGCTCCAGGCGACGTTACGCCGGCATCGGCGATGTCATCAAGGTCAGCATCAAGGAAGCCGCGCCGCGTGGCCGCGTGAAGAAGGGCGAGGTCTACAGTGCCGTCGTCGTTCGTACCGCCAAGGGCGTGCGCCGCCAGGATGGCTCGCTGGTCAAGTTCGACGGCAACGCTGCTGTCCTGCTGAACGCCAAGCTTGAGCCGATCGGCACCCGCATCTTCGGCCCGGTCACGCGTGAACTGCGTACCGAGCGCTTCATGAAGATCGTCTCGCTGGCACCTGAAGTGCTCTGATCCCAGTTAAAGGGCAGCCATGAACAAGATTCGAAAAGGCGACCAGGTCATTGTCTTGACCGGCCGCGACAAGGGCAAGCGCGGCACCGTCGCGCAACGTGTCGATGAAGATCACATCCTCGTCGACGGCGTCAACATGGTCAAGAAACACGTCAAGCCGAACCCGATGAAGGGTACGACCGGCGGCGTGGTTGACAAGACGATGCCGATCCACCAGTCGAACGTGGCGATCTACAACGCCGCCACCGGCAAGGCCGACCGGGTCGGCATCAAGCTGGCCGACGATGGCAAGAAGACTCGTGTCTTCAAGTCCAGCGGCGAAGCCATCAAGGCCTAAGGAGCGACCATGGCAGAACAAATCATTCCTCGGTTGCAGACGGTTTTCCGCGACAAGATCGCGCCCGAGCTGGTCGAGAAGTTCCAGTACAAGTCGGTGATGCAAGTGCCCCGCCTGACCAAGATCACGCTGAACATGGGCGTGAGCGAAGCGGTGTCCGACAAGAAGGTGATGGAGCACGCTGTCAGCGACTTGACCAAGATTGCCGGTCAGCGGCCGGTGGTCACCAAGTCGAAGAAGGCGATCGCCGGTTTCAAGATCCGCGAAAACGTGCCGATCGGCTGCATGGTCACGCTGCGCGGCGTTCGCATGTACGAGTTCCTTGACCGCTTCGTCACCATCGCGCTGCCGCGCGTGCGCGACTTCCGCGGCATTTCCGGACGTTCGTTCGACGGTCGTGGCAACTACAACATCGGCGTCAAGGAACAGATCATTTTCCCGGAAGTCGATTACGACAAGGTGGATGCGCTGCGTGGACTGAACATCAGCATCACGACCACCGCCAAGAATGACGACGAGTGCAAGGCCTTGCTCGCAGCATTCAAGTTTCCCTTCAAGAACTGAGGTGGTTCGTGGCTAAAGTTTCTCTCATTCAGCGTGAACTCAAGCGGACCAACCTGGTCGCCAAGTACAAGAAGAAGTACGACGAGCTCAAGGGTACCGCCAACGACGCCAAGAAGTCCGACGAGGAGCGCTACGCTGCCCGTCTGCTTTTGCAGCAACTGCCGCGCAACGCGTACCCGACGCGCCAGCGCAACCGTTGCGCGTTGACCGGTCGCCCGCGTGGCACGTTCCGCAAGTTCGGTCTCGGACGCAACAAGATTCGCGAATTGGCGTTCAAGGGTGACATCCCCGGCGTCATCAAGGCCAGCTGGTAAGCGGCGCCCGGGCCTGATCAGGAGATTTCCCAATGAGCATGAGTGACCCCATCGCCGATATGCTGACACGCATCCGCAATGCGCAGATGGTCGACAAGACCGTCGTCGCAATGCCTTCGTCGAAGCTGAAGGTGGCCATCGCCCAAGTCCTGAAGGACGAAGGCTATATCGACAATTTCGCCGTCAAGGGCGAGGCTGCCAAGCTGCAACTCGAGATTGCGCTGAAGTATTACGCCGGACGTCCGGTGATCGAGCGCATCGAGCGAGTCAGCCGCCCCGGCCTGCGCATCTACAAGGGCCGCCACGACATTCCGAACGTGATGAACGGACTGGGCGTGGCCATCGTGACGACGCCCAAGGGTGTCATGACGGATCGCAAGGCGCGCCAGGCCGGTATCGGCGGCGAAGTGCTGTGCTACGTCGCCTAAGAAAGGGAGCGCAACAATGTCCCGCGTAGGAAAAATGCCGATTACCGTGCCCAAGGGTGTGGACGTGGCAGTCAGTTCAGAGCAGATCAGTGTCAAGGGCTCGCTCGGCACGCAGTTCAGTCCGGTCAATTCGCTGGTGACGGTGGTGAGCGACGGCGGCATGCTGAAGTTCACGCCGGCCAATGATTCGGTCGAGGCCAATGCGATGTCCGGCACCATGCGTGCGCTGGTCAACAACATGGTCAACGGGGTCAGCAAGGGTTTCGAGAAGAAGCTCAATCTGGTGGGGGTCGGCTTTCGGGCCCAGGCCGCCGGCAGCAAGCTGAACCTGCAGATCGGCTTTTCACATCCGGTGGGCAAGACCATGCCCGAAGGTGTGCAGGTCGTCTGCCCGACCCAGACCGAGATCGTGATCAAGGGTGCTGATCGCCAGGCCGTTGGTCAAGTGGCTGCCGAAATTCGCGCGTTGCGTCCGCCCGAGCCCTACAAGGGCAAGGGGATCCGGTACAGCGACGAGAAGGTCGTCATCAAAGAGACCAAGAAGAAGTAAGGAGCGATGACATGTTGAACAAGAAAGATCAGCGTATCCGTCGCTCCCGCCAGACGCGCGCCCGGATTGCAATCCAGCGCTCGGCACGGCTGACGGTTTTCCGCAGCAACCTGCACATCTACGCGACTGTGATTTCGGACGACGGCGCACGTGTGGTCGCCAGCGCATCGACCGCCGAGGCCGATGTCCGCAAGGAGTTGGGCGCGGCCGGCAAAGGTGGCAACGTCGCTGCCGCCGCGTTGATCGGCAAGCGCATCGCCGAGCGGGCGAAGGCGGCCGGTGTCGAGAAGGTAGCGTTCGACCGTGCGGGCTTTGCCTATCACGGCCGCGTCAAGGCCCTGGCGGAAGCGGCTCGTGAAGCCGGCCTGCAGTTCTAAACGTCACGCAAGCGATCAAGCTGCTGCGCGACTCTGTTGCACCTAGCGACCAAGGATTTCGATAATGGCAAAGTTCCAACCCCGTGCACCGCAAGAAGGCAGTGACGACGGTCTGAAGGAAAAGATGATCGCGGTCAACCGCGTCACCAAGGTGGTCAAGGGCGGCCGGATTCTCGGCTTCGCTGCGCTGACCGTGGTTGGCGATGGTGACGGCAAGATCGGAATGGGCAAAGGCAAGGCCAAGGAAGTGCCGGTTGCGATCCAGAAGGCGATGGAAGCTGCGCGCCGCAACATGCACAAGGTTTCGCTGAAGAACGGCTCGATCCACCACAAGGTGACCGGTGAACATGGCGCCTCGCGGGTGCTGATGGCGCCGGCTCCGGCTGGTGCGGGCATCATTGCCGGCGGACCGATGCGCGCCGTTTTTGAAGTGATGGGTGTGACCGACATCGTCGCCAAGAGCCTCGGTTCGACCAACCCGTACAACCTCGTTCGTGCCACGCTGGATGCGCTCAAGCGCACCAGCACGCCGGCCGAGATTGCCGCCAAGCGCGGTCTGACGGTCGAGCAGATCGTCGGCTGAGCGTGTCAGGAGAAGCCAGAATGAGCGACAACAAGACAGACAACTCGACCCCCCAGGGCACCGTCACGCTGAAGCTGGTGCGCAGCGTCGCCGGTACGCGTGAAACCCACCGGGCGACCGTGCGTGGGTTGGGCCTGCGAAAGTTGAACAGCGAATCGACGCTGGAAGATACCCCGGCCGTGCGCGGCATGATCAACAAGGTCTCGTACCTTGTGAAGGTGCTCTGATCACCCGTGATCAGTTGAAGATCTGGAGAAGAACATGGAATTGAACAGCATCAAGCCGGCCGAAGGGTCCAAGCGCGAACGGCGTCGCGTCGGTCGCGGCATCGGATCGGGCCTGGGCAAGACCGCGGGGCGTGGCCACAAGGGTCAAAAATCGCGTTCGGGCGGGTTCCACAAGGTTGGTTTCGAAGGCGGCCAGATGCCGCTGCAGCGGCGTTTGCCCAAGCGCGGCTTCAAGTCGACCACACTCAAGTACAACGACGAGATCAGCCTGACCGACCTCGAGCGCCTGGGCGCCGACGAAGTCGATCTGCTCTCGCTGAAGCAGGCCGGTCTGGTGGGCCAGATGATCAAGAACGTCAAGGTGATCAAGTCTGGTGAACTGACCCGCAAGGTCACCTTGAAGGGCGTCGGCGCAACGGCCGGAGCCAAGGCGGTGATCGAGGCAGCGGGCGGCAGCGTCGGCTGATCAGAAGCGCAAATCACAAGCAAAGACGAGTATCAGTGGCAACCAACGCAAATCAGCTGGCAAAGAGTGGAAAGTTCGGTGACCTTCGTCGTCGCCTGATCTTTTTGCTGCTGGCGCTTGTCGTCTATCGCCTGGGTGCGCACATCCCCGTGCCGGGGATCGATCCGAACCAGCTGGCCGAACTCTTCAAGAGCCAGTCGGGCGGCATCCTGAGCCTGTTCAACATGTTCTCGGGTGGCGCGTTGTCGCGCTTTACGGTGTTCGCGTTGGGCATCATGCCGTACATCTCGGCGTCGATCATCATGCAATTGATGACCTACGTCGTGCCGACGCTCGAAGCGATCAAGAAGGAAGGCGAGTCCGGCCGGCGCAAGATCACTCAGTACACGCGCTACGGTACCCTGGGCCTGGCGATTTTCCAGTCGCTCGGCATCGCGCTGGCACTCGAAGGATCGCAGGGTCTGGTGATTTCACCGGGCTTCGGTTTCCGCGTGACAGCCGTGGTCAGCCTGGTGGCCGGCACGATGTTCCTGATGTGGCTGGGTGAGCAGATCACAGAGCGCGGCCTCGGCAACGGCATCTCGATCCTGATCTTTGCGGGCATCGTGGCTGGCTTGCCGGGCGCGATCGGTGGCATGATTTCATTGATCAATACCGGCGCGATGGGTCCGATCGTGGCGATCCTGATTCTGGTCGTGGTGGCCGCGGTGACGTATCTGGTGGTATTCGTCGAGCGCGGGCAGCGCAAGATCCTGGTCAACTATGCCAAGCGGCAGGTTGGCAACAAGGTTTATGGCGGCCAGTCTTCGCACCTGCCGCTGAAGTTGAACATGTCGGGTGTGATTCCTCCGATCTTCGCATCGTCGATCATCCTGTTGCCGGCAACGGCGGTGGGCTGGTTTGCAGCGGGCGACGGCTTTCGCTGGTTGCGCGATCTGGCGTCTTTGCTGTCGCCGGGGCAGCCGATCTATGTGATGTTGTACGCTGCGGCGATCATCTTCTTCTGCTTCTTCTACACCGCGCTGGTTTTCAACAGCCGCGAGACGGCAGACAACCTGAAGAAGAGCGGTGCGTTCATTCCGGGCATCCGTCCAGGTGAACAGACTGCGCGCCACATTGATCGAATCCTTTCGAGGCTGACGCTGGTTGGCGCGATCTACATCACGGCGGTCTGTCTGTTGCCCGAGTTCCTGGTGCTGAAGTACAACGTGCCGTTCTATTTCGGGGGCACCTCGTTGTTGATCATCGTCGTCGTGACGATGGACTTCTGGGCTCAGGTACAAAGTTATGTGATGAGCCAGCAGTACGAGTCGCTGTTGAAAAAGGCCAATTTCAAGGCCAGTTGACGTTTCGACGCGGTGCCGCTATCGATCTGGATATCGGCACCCGCATTTGACAAGAGTGATAACCGGTCCGCAAGGACATTGGAGAAGAGCATGAAGGTTGCAGCATCGGTGAAGAAGATGTGCCGGCATTGCAAGGTGATCCGTCGCAAGGGCGTGGTTCGGGTCATTTGCACCGACCCGCGTCACAAGCAGCGCCAGGGCTGAGCCCAGGCCGACGAAGAAATTAGAGGACGTTTATGGCACGCATCGCTGGTATCAACATTCCGCCCCACAAACATGCAGAGATCGGCTTGACGTCGATCTACGGCATCGGTCGGACCACCGCACAGAAGATCTGCAACACCGCCGGCGTTCCGCTGGACCGCAAGATCAAGGATCTGACCGATGGCGACCTGGAGAAGATCCGGGAAGAAATCGGCCGCATGACGATCGAGGGCGATCTGCGCCGCGAGATGTCGATCAACATCAAGCGCCTGATGGACCTTGGTTGCTACCGCGGCTTCCGTCATCGGCGTGGCCTGCCGGTGCGTGGTCAGCGCACCAAGACCAATGCCCGTACCCGCAAGGGCCCGCGCAAGTCCGGTGCACTGGTGAAGAAATGATCGCCGATTTCACGGTGATGGCAGTGATCGTGTCGATCTGATCGACAACCGATCCCGACTCGCCGCGAAGCGCCACCGACGCCCCGTTCCAGAGAGAATTTCAAATGGCAAAAGCACCGAATACCGCCGCACAACGTGTCCGCAAGAAAGCCCGCAAGAACATTGCGGACGGCATCGCGCACGTGCATGCGTCATTCAACAACACCATCATCACGATCACCGACCGCCAAGGCGGCGCCCTGTCATGGGCATCGAGTGGTGGCCAAGGTTTCAAGGGCTCGCGCAAGAGCACGCCGTTTGCCGCCCAGGTGGCTGCCGAGTCGGCTGGCCGTGCGGCCCAGGAACAAGGCATCAAGAACCTCGACGTGCGGATCAAGGGTCCAGGCCCCGGCCGTGAATCGTCGGTGCGTGCGCTGGCTTCGCTGGGCATCCGAATCAACGTCATTTCCGACGTGACGCCAGTTCCGCACAATGGCTGCCGTCCGCAGAAACGCCGCCGCATCTGATTGCGCGTCATCGTTTTTCGTTTTCCCCGTGTCGACGGTGGCCTGCAAGGCTCCGTCGGCATTTGTTCTGAAGCCGGCCATTCGACCCAGGGTCCCGCGGGATCCGGCCGGCTTTGTTTGAAGCCCACCGTCTGAGCGCCCACAACAACACTCGCCAGACTCGCGCAAGCTCACCGCCTGCGTCAGATTGAACAAGGAAGCAACGTGGCACGTTACCTCGGCCCAAAGGCCAAACTTTCCCGCCGTGAAGGCACCGACCTTTTCCTGAAGAGCGCGCGTCGCCCGATCGGCGACAAGGCGAAATTCGACAGCAAGCCAGGCCAGCATGGTCGCACCTCCGGTTCGCGCACCTCTGACTTCGGCCTGCAGCTGCGTGAAAAGCAGAAAGTCAAGCGCATGTATGGCGTGCTCGAGCGACAGTTCCGCCGCTATTTCGCGGAGGCCGAGCGGCGCCGCGGCAACACCGGTGCCAACCTGCTGATGCTGCTCGAATCGCGGCTCGACAACGTGGTCTATCGCATGGGCTTCGGCTCCACGCGCGCAGAGGCCCGGCAGCTGGTTTCGCACAAGGCGATCGAGGTCAACGGCTCGGCGGTCAACATCGCCTCCTATCTGGTCAAGGCCGGCGACACCATCGCGGTGCGCGAGAAGTCGAAAAAGCAATTGCGCATCGTCGACGCCGTGAAGCTGGCCGAATCGATCGGCCTGCCGGCCTGGATTCAGCTCGACACGTCGAAGCTCGAAGGCATCTTCAAGAAGACCCCGGATCGCGACGAGTTCGGCAGCGACATCAAGGAAGCGCTGATCGTCGAGTTGTATTCACGCTGATCCTGTCTCAAGCGCGGGTGGCGCGGTGCGCCACGCCGTGCCATTGGCTCTGTTTATGGTCGCCAGCTTGCGGTGTGCACAACATGCCTCGACTGGCTGGTCCCTCAGCCTTATCGGTGTAACGAACCGAGGGTATTGAAAGAAAGACCTCATGCAAACAAACCTGCTCAAACCCAAATCGATCAATGTGGAGCCCCTGGGCGGTCATCGCGCCAAGGTGACTCTGGAGCCGTTCGAACGCGGCTATGGCCACACCCTGGGCAACGCGCTGCGGCGCGTGCTGCTGTCGTCGATGGTCGGTTACGCGCCGACGGAAGTCACGATCGCCGGCGTGCT